>JBEGPL010000284.1:0-5966 GCA_041181445.1 Pseudomonadota bacterium | reverse complement strand
CAGGCCTTCGCCATTGCGTCGTAATCCTGAATAGCAAATGCCGCCTGAATTGCTTCAGCCTCGTTGCCAAAACCGATTTCGGCGAAGTAGCGCAGATATTGCGGCGACTGCGTATAGAATGCGATGTTGGCGCGCGCATCGGCGATCGCCTCGCCCCGATTGTCATTGATAACGGTAAAGATCATCAGGTTGACTGTCACGTCGCTGCGTTGACGACCGACCTTAGCAAGCCCCGATTCCAGCGATTGGCCAACTCTGTCGCGCAGCCATGCCGTGGTCCAAAGCGGATGACCGAGCAAACCGTCGGCAATCGCTCCCGCTTGCTCGCAGGCTTTTTCAAAGACAGCGGGCAAGTAAATCGGGATCGCGGGGCGTCGCGGTGGGCGAACCAGACGGAAATGTGAAAGGTCGAGCGTGTTATACTCGCCTTCGAGCCGGGCCAGTTCGCCCGTGTGCCCCTTTTTGATTACCGCGCGGACCTGGCCGACAATCTCACGCATATGTTTGAGCGGCTTGCCGTAAGCCATGCCGAAACTGCCCTCGATCTGGCTTTCAGCGCTTGATCCGAGCCCCAAAACCGCTCGGCCATCGCTGATATGATCGAGGTCGATGGCACTACATGCCGTTTCCAGCGGGCTTCGCGTAAAAGCAAGCGCAATGCCGGTTCCAAGCTTGATTCGCGTCGTGACCGATGCGGCAGCGGCAAGCGTCGTAAAGGGGGCGCCAAAGATTTGCGGCGCCCATACGCCTTCGACGCCAGCATCCTCCCATGATTGGACCAGCGGCACCAACTCGCTTGCCGGCAATACCGGCAATTCAGCCCATATGGGTGTGCCTGCCATCAATCTTCCGGAGCGATTGTGACCACGGCACCTGAAAGTGCATCGGTAACCGGGATCTGGCAGCTCAGCCGGCTATTGGCATTGCGGTGTTCTGAACTGTCGAGCAAATCATCTTCATCGGCGCTGATCGGTGCCAATTTTGCCATGGTCGCGTCGTCAATGTGGACATGGCAGGTGGCGCAAGAGCAACAGCCGCCGCACAGGGCGAGAAGCTCGTCAAAGCCCTCATCGCGAAGCGCTTCCATCAGCGACATGCCCTCGTCAGCTGCAAATGTTTTTTCGCTGCCGTCGCGTCTGACGACCTTAATCTGTGTCACGTCACTGGCTCCTCAAGATGGGGTTAGTTGACTTCTTTTTGCACCGGGAAACGGTCGAAATAAAATTGGAATTGGCCACGAATTTCCGCCGCCGTGATGTCAAAATCTCGTTCCAGATTGAACATCACACGACCCTTAACACCCGGGTCATTGTCGGCATGATATTGGTGCAATGTGGCAAGCGTCTTGGCGTCGAGCGACATGTCAGCCTTTGCATATATTTCAGCGAGGATCGGATTGGGGTCTTTGATCCATTCGTGGAAATAGACGTCGACGGTTTGTTCGGGCGGCAGGATGTGGTGATCCCGCACGCACCGCTCAAGCAAGGTCTTGTAGCGATCAATCCAGTAGCTTTTCGGCTCTTCCGGATCGGACTTTGTGCGCAGCACGCGCGACGCATAGAGCGCCATCGAGAGTGTCGAACGGATCGATCCGACGGGGTCGCGATGGGTAACCACATAGGTAGCGTCGGGAAAAGTGGCGCGCAAGGCGGGCAGTTGCTCCA
The DNA here is from genome assembly GCA_041181445.1 of Pseudomonadota bacterium. Classification (GTDB taxonomy): domain Bacteria; phylum Pseudomonadota; class Alphaproteobacteria; order Sphingomonadales; family Sphingomonadaceae; genus Sphingopyxis. The sequence continues at coordinate 4,302 of JBEGPL010000284.1, read as the reverse complement.
TATGCTGCGGACATTTGATGACCCAGCGGTTGGGGCCCTTGAGAAAGGTAAGGACCTGCAATCCTTTTTTCAGATAGGCATAGGTTCCGCTCTGGTCGTGGCTCAGATAATAGTCCCGCCATTTGGGGACATAAGCCATCCATTCGATCAGATAGGATGAAAAATCGAGTGCCTGAAGCTCTATGTCCTCGCTGATATGGTCAGCGCTAAATTCGTGCATCAGGGCCATGTGGGGCAACAACGCCTCAAACTGCTGCCACCCGGCATCGGCACGGCTCCAGCGCGGGTTGGGGTCGATCGCAGTCGGGGCGTCGGCGTCGCCAGGGACGGGCGCAATCGCTTCCCACCATGGCAAAGACCGGAATCGTTTGTCGGCGGACAGCAATCCAAGAAGATGTGTGGTGCCCGACCTTGGCGGTCCTGCAACGATGATCGGCCGGTCGATTACGATGTCGAGAATTTCGGGGTGGCGTTGGCACAAGTCTTCGACGCGCAGCCGGTCGCTGGCATAGCGCAGGATCATCGTCCACAACCCGGCCTTGCCGACGGGCGACAAAAATTCGTCGGCGTTGATTGCTTCGCACCAGATGCTCAACCGTTCGACGAAATCCATCGCGCCAAAGTCCGACAGCCCGGTCTGAGCCCGAGCGGTGTCGAGAAATATGTCGGCAGAAAAATCAAAAGTTGCCTGAGCGGCCCCGGCGAGTGCCATTTTCTGGGCATCGCTCAGCACAGGGTGACGCATATCGACAATGTCGATCACCTCGCCGACTTGCTTTGATCCGCCCATATGCTGCTCCCGCCTGATGCCGCCATCAACCGGGATAATTTCGCCGCTTGCCCTACCCGAAGATATGCGGCCTGACGGGGGCGGCGGCGTAGGAGCGGTAAAACGGACTGAGGAATGAGAGAGGGCAAAGGCGGCATGGCCGAAAACCTGTTCGACTTGAGCGGCAAGGTGGCGCTGGTCACGGGGGCCAATTCCGGGTTGGGCTATGGCTTTGCCGAGGCGCTGGCGCGCGCGGGCAGCGACGTCGTCATCTGGGGCCGACGCGCTGACGCCAACGCCCGCGCGGCTGAAAAACTGCTTGCCTTTGGCGGGCGCGTCCATGTCGAGAGCGTCGACGTAACCAACGAAGCAAACATCATTCGCGGCGTCGAATCCGCTCTCGCCGTGATGGGACGGATTGATACTGTTGTTGCCAATGCCGGCATCGCCAATCAGGTTCCGTTCCCGGAAATGGACTCCAAAATCTATCACGAACTTTTGAATGTGAATTTGCACGGCGCGGTCTTTACGTTGCGCGAGGTTGCCAAACACATGATTGCGCGCGCCGATGCGGGAGATTCTGGCGGCTCGATGATCCTGTGCGGCAGCGGTTCGATCTTCCAAGGCGTGCCGACCATGGCGCATTATGCCATTGCAAAGGGAGCGCTGAATTCGCTGGCGAAAACGCTGGCCGCCGAACTGGGGCCAAAGGGTGTCCGCTGCAACGTCATCGCGCCGGGCTTCATCATCACCGAAATGACAATGGCTGATCCTGCGATCGGCAACATGATCGCCGACATGGTCGCGGCCAAAGCGCCGCTGGGCCGCGCCGGCAATCCCGACGATCTGTGGGGCGCCGTGGTATATCTTGCCAGTGATCTGTCACGCTACCACAGCGGTGACACGTTGATCATCGACGGCGGCAAGATTGCGAACAACTGATGTTTGCCCGGCCCCATGCAACCTATAGCCAGACCGCCTATGTCACCAATGACATGGATCAGTCGCTGGCGGTATTCCGCGATCAATATGACGTGCCGTCATTCCATGTCTTTGCCAATGATGCGCCTGGCATGGTGCAGTCCGACGGGGCGCGGTTGAAAATCGCATTGGCCATCGTTGGCGGAGTCGAAATTGAATTGATTGAGCCGCTTGGCGATACCGCACCCCTGTTCAGCGCGCTGTTGCCCGCCGACGGCCAGTTCGCGATCCGCTTTCATCATGTCGCCTACCGGATCGATGGCGACCTGGCCGATTTCGACGCCCATATGGCGAGCATCGATGCCGACACGCATCCGGTGATCTGGTCAGGCAGCCTGGGCGACGTGATGCGATTTGCCTATACCGATGAGCGCGCGTTCTTGGGCCACTATGTCGAACATGTCTGGATGCACGCCGATTTGCGGGCGCAACTGGCCGGTGTGATTCCCGTCTACCCTGTCGCGAAGGCCTGACCGATGACGGACCAGCTCACACGCCTCAACTTTCGCGATATTGGCGGTTTGCCGACTGAATCGGGCGGATGTGTGCGGTCGGGTATCTTCTATCGTACCGAGGGGCCGAAGAATTTTGTCGGCCGACACCTGGCCGATCTAAAGGCTCTGGGTGTGCGCGCGATCTTTGACCTGCGCTCCGCAGGGGAACGTGACCGCGATCCGCATGATTGGCATGATAGTGATTGCCAGTGGCTCGCGCTCGACATGAACACCGACTTGCGGGCGGCGGACACGACCGAATGGGAACGCCTGCGCGATGACCCCGATCCCGCGCTCAGCCGACGCGTGATGGGCCAGAATTATGCCGCGATGCCCGGCGCGTTGCTGCCCCATTGGCAGAAGCTGGCGACGACATTGTTGCGCGGTGCGGTGCCCGCGATCATCAATTGCACGGCGGGCAAGGACCGCACCGGCGTTGCGGTCGGCCTGTTGCTCCAGACCGTGGGCGTCACGCGCGACGCCATTGTCACCGACTATCTGAAGTCCGACATTTTTGGCAAGAATATGGAACTGCAAGGCTCGATCGAGCAGGGATTTGTGGAGAGTTTCGGCTTCATGCCCAATCAGGCGGCGGTCGATGCGCTGATCGGGGTCGATGCCACATATCTCCTGTCGGCGCTCGGCCAGATTGACACAAGATGGGGCGGGATCGAGGGCTATTGCGATGCCGCCGGTGTCGATACGGATATGCGCCGCGACCTGACCGCATTGCTGACAACTGACAAGATGACACCAGCTCAACCAGAGGAAATATGATGTCGAATGCAAATTCAACCGGCGGCGTGATTGGCCTGGGCATGATTGGTGCGGGCGTTGCCACCTGCCTTGCGCGTTCTGGCCAGCTTGCCGCCGTTTATGATGTGCGGGCTGATGCGACGGATGATATTCCGGGATGTCCGGCGCTCAGCGCGACGCCAAAGGCGCTGGCGCAAGCCACCGACACCGTCCTGATTGCTGTTGTCTCGGCAAAACAGACGATTGATGTGCTGACCGGTGAGCAGGGCGTGCTGGCCGCCGCACGGCCGGGCTTGAATGTCGTGCTGCTGGCGACTGTTTCACTTACCGATCTTGCCGAAATTCGGGCGCTGACCGATGCGGCGGGCGTCGGGCTGATCGACAGCGGCGTGACCGGCGGCCAGAAGGCAAAGGAAAACGGACTTGTCTGCCTGGTCGGCGGCACCGGCGACGCGATTGCCAAGGTTAGGCCCGTGCTCGACGGCTTTGCACTTTCGGTGGCACATATGGGGCCAGCGGGCGCCGGAATGGCCGCCAAGATCGCCCGCAACGTCGTCGTCTATGGCTGCCTGCGCGCGGGTTATGAGGCGGCGGCGCTTTGCCGCAACGCCGGGGTCGACGTCAACCAACTGACCAAAGTGATTGAGGATAGTTCGCAAGGCGTTGGCGGCCCGATGATGCTGATGAGCCGGGCGGACCCGCTGACCGATCCGCAAGAGGCGGGCATCCGCGAATATACGCGCGGGCTGATGATCAAGGATCTGGAGGCCGCGCGTGATCTTGGCCAGACGTTTGGCATTCAATTGCCGCTCGTCGAGCTGGCAATCAGCACCGACATGGCGGTTGTCGGCCTGACCGATGTGATGGGAGAAAAAGCATGAGTGCACAGGATTGGGACAAGGGGCTGGAGGTCTTTGACGCCGTTTATGGCCCCGGCGCATCGGCGATGACGACGCCGTACAAGCACAAGCGCTTCAACCAGGAAATCGTCGGCAATCAGTTTGCCAATCTGTGGGGCGACCCCGCGATGTCGATTCGCGACAAGCGGCTGATGGTGCTCGGCGCGACGGCGATGCTGGGGCGTGCGGATCTTATCGAAATTCAGATGACCGGCGCGCTGATCAATGAAGAGTTTACCGATGATCAGCTTGATCTGATTCCGCACTTTTTGCTGTTTTATGCGGGGGCCGGCAATACGACGGCGCTTTTCCGGGGAATTGAGGCGGCAAGGGCCAAAGTCGCTGAAATGAAGAAGGATGCGTGAGCTTGCGCGCCTCTCGCTTGACCGCGATGCATTCGCCG
>JBEGPL010000283.1:0-3056 GCA_041181445.1 Pseudomonadota bacterium | reverse complement strand
GCTGCCAACATCCCGCTGATGATCGATGCCGAGGAAAGCGAACGGCTGGAACCGCATTGCGACATATTCGAAGCGCTGGTCGGCGCGGGGGTGGCGGACGGCTGGGACGGGCTGGGGATGGTGGTGCAGGCGTATCAAAAGCGGGCGCCGGCGGTGATCGAATGGCTGCATGCGCTGGCCGCTTCGCACAGCGTGCGGGTGGCGGTGCGGCTGGTCAAGGGCGCCTATTGGGATACCGAGGTCAAGCGCGCCCAGACGTTGGGGCTGGCGCGCTTTCCGGTGTTCACGGCAAAGGTTCACACCGACCTGAACTATCTGCGCTGTGCCCAGTTGCTACGCGGGATGAACGCCCATCTTTATCCGGCCTTTGCCTCGCACAATGCGATGACGCTCGCCTATGTTGCGGAACTTTTTGGCGAAACGGGCGACTATGAACTGCAACGGCTGCATGGCATGGGCGAGGGCGCGCATGATGCCTTGCATGCGGTGCGCCCGCTGCGCCGTCCGGTGCGCGTCTATGCACCGGTCGGCACGCACCGCGACCTGCTCGCCTATCTGGTCCGGCGCCTGCTGGAAAATGGCGCAAACAGCAGCTTTGTGCACCAATTTTCGGACCCCGACGTCAGCGCCGAAGACCTTGCCGTCGACCCCAGAACCGCGGTCGCGGACAGCGGCACCGTTGCGGGTGAGCTGCCGCACGGCGGCCTGACCGCCCCCGACGATCTGTTCCGGCCCGAACGCGCCAATTCGCGCGGGTTCGATCTGGGCGACCCCGGCGAGGCCGAGGCGCTGATGGCGGCGATTGCCAAGACACGCGGCGGCGGGCGCACCGCCCGGCCAATCATCGACGGCATCGACGGCGGCGGCGGCGTCGAAAGCCCGGTCGAAAGTCCGGTGACCGGCATCGCCATCGGCCGCGCCTATGAAGCCACCGGGGCGCAGATTGACGCCGCCGTCGCCGCCGCGCACGCCGCGCAGGGCGACTGGAGCCTGGCCGGCGGGCCGTTTCGCGCCGACCGGCTGGACCGCGCCGCCGACATGCTGGAGGACCGCCGCGCGCTATTTCTGGGGCTGGCGATGGATGAGGCGGGCAAGACGCTGGCCGACGCCGTTGCCGAAGTGCGCGAGGCGGTCGATTTCCTGCGCTATTATGCCGCCGCCGCGCGCCGCGACTTTGCCCATCCCCGGACGTTGCCCGGCCCGACCGGCGAGCGCAATGAAATGCATCTGGAGGGCAAGGGGGTGTTCGCCTGTATCGCGCCGTGGAATTTCCCGTTGGCGATCTTTGTCGGGCAAGTCGCGGCGGCCTTGGCGGCGGGCAATGCCGTGATCGCCAAACCCGCCGAACAGACACCGCTGATCGCGCACGCCGCCGTCCATTTGCTCCACGATGCCGGCATCCCCGCCGACGTGCTGCATTTCACCCCCGGACGCGGCGAGACGGTCGGCGCGCGGCTGACCGCCCACCCGCATGTTCACGGCGTCGCCTTTACCGGGTCGACGGCGGTGGCGCAGATCATCAACCGCGCGTTGGCGGCGCGCGACGGACCGATTGCGACGCTGATCGCCGAAACCGGCGGGATCAACGCGATGATCGTCGATTCGACCGCCCTGCCCGAACAGGTGGCGCGCGATGCGGTGGCGTCGGCCTTTCAAAGCGCGGGGCAACGCTGTTCGGCGCTGCGATTGCTGTGCGTGCAGGACGATGTCGCCGACGCGATGATCGCGATGATTGCGGGCGCCATGGCCGAACTCAGCATCGGTGACCCCGCCGACCTGTCCGCCGACGTCGGCCCGATCATTGACATGGAGGCCGCGACGTCGATCGCGTCCTATGTCGATGCCCAGCGTGCCGCAGGCCGCGTTCTGGCCGAGGCGGCGCGAATGAGCGGACCGATGACCGGCCATTTCGTCGCCCCGGTGATGATCGCCATCGACGCGATTGCCGATCTGAAGCGCGAAATTTTCGGCCCGGTGCTGCACGTCGTCCGCTGGAAAGCGGGCGGCCTCGATGCGCTGATCGCCGCGATCAATGCCAGCGGTTATGGGCTGACGCTGGGCGTGCACAGCCGCATTGACAGTGTTGCAGCGCACGTCGCGGCACGCGCAATGGCGGGCAATATCTATGTCAACCGCAACCAGATCGGCGCGGTCGTCGGGTCACAGCCGTTCGGCGGACGCGGGCTTTCGGGCACCGGGCCAAAGGCCGGCGGGCCGCACTATCTGCTCCGCTTTGCCGAGGAAAAGGTGATCAGCACCGACATTACGGCGGCGGGCGGCAATGCCGCGCTGATGGCGGGATAGGCCAAGCGCCTGTGCGATGCGCGCGGGGGCGGTGCGCCGATGCCTCGTCCTTCGACAAGCTCAGGACGAACGGTGTTTTGAATTTCAACTGTGCCCGCCCTTTCGGTCAGGTTGCGAGACCTTTCGGTCAGGGTGCGGGACCTTGCGGTCAGGGTGCGGGACCTCTCCCTCTCCGTTCGTCCTGAGCTTGTCGAAGGACGGGCCACCGATACCCACAGACCAAAAGCGGATTTAATCTCCCAACTCCGTTCGTGCTGAGCTTGTCGAAGCACGTGGGGTCATGCGCCAAGGCGTCCCTAAGCCCCCGGCACCCCTAGCAACCGCGCCTCCGCGCGTAACCTTGCGGCATCGGCCGGGTTGGCGGCGGCGGCGCGGCGCAGCGCATCGGCGGCCTTGGCGCTTTCGCCCAGCGTCATCCGGCTGCGCATCAGCATGATCCAGCGGTCGGGCTGTTTCGGGTCGGCCGCCAGCTTTGCCTCCAGCCCGTCAACCATCGATGCAATCATCGCGTCCTGTTGCCCCTTGGGCAGCTGTGACGCGGCTTCCATGTCCGACCGGTCTGGCCCGGGGATCGCACGCGCCGCGACCGGCATGGTTTCGGGCGGCAACGGCGCGCCTTTGGTCGCGGCGAGCCGCGCGGTGACGTCGATGCCATTGATCTTGCCGACTTCGGTGATGGTGCGGCGCAGGTCGGGCTCCCACGGCGCGCCCGGCGGCGTGTCGGCCAACAGCGCGAACCAGTCGTCGATTGC
>JBEGPL010000282.1:0-5341 GCA_041181445.1 Pseudomonadota bacterium | reverse complement strand
GTCGGCCAGCGGCTTCCACATATGACGCGGGCTTTGCGGCCAGCCATAATGGTCATGCGCGACGGGGGCGACGCTCGACGAATAACGATAGCCCTGCTCGGCCAGAATCGCGTGCGCCCACGGCGTGCGCTGATCCATCGAAAAACTCGGCGCACGGTAACCGGTGACGGCCACCCCGCCCGCATCTTCCAGCAAGGCGCGCGTCTTTTTCAGATCGGCGGCAAAGCCCGCCGCATCCATGTTGAAAACACGTTGATGGTCATAGCCATGGCTGGCCAGTTCGTGGCCCGCCTCGACAATCCGGCGGATCAACGCCGGATAGCGTTCGGCGACCCAGCCCAGCGTGAAAAATGTGCCCTTGACCCCGGCGGCATCGAACAGCGCCAGCACGGCGTCGCTGTTCGCTTCGACCCGGCATTGCAGCCGCGACCAGTCGTCACGCCGGATCGTGTGTTCAAACGCCCCGACCTGAAACCAGTCTTCGATATCGACCGACAGGCCATTGCGCATGGGTCGTTCCCGCCCTTCGTGTCAAATTCATGCCAGCGGACCGCATGGCGGGCAAGCGTTCAGGCTGCCCAACCCTGCATCGCCGGCGCGTTCGCCGGATCGCGTTCGACCCAATCGATCAGCAGGTCAAGCACACGGCGCAGCGCGACATCCTGATCCACCATCCGCGATTCCAGACCGGCCAATTGCCGTTGCAACGCGACGACGTCGGCCGGCTGGTCAAATCCGCCGCCATTATACGCCGACGTGGCGGCTTGCGGCGACACCAATGTCGGCTGCCCAAAGGGAGCGGCTGCGGCTTCGATCGCCGCAGGATCGACCATCGGCGCGCCGGGCGGCGGGCCAAAGGGCGTCACACCATAGGGCAACGGCTCGGCCGACGTCGCCAGCGGCGGCGCAGCAAAGGGCGAGGCATGGGCGGGCACAAAGGGCGCGCGCGCCGGGGCCTGTTCGGCGGCGGGCTCGGCATCAAATGGCGCGGCCGGAGCCTCCACAGCGTCAGCATCCAAATGTGGCTGCGGCGGCGCCGTCAGCATCGCCGGATCGGCGACCAGCGAACGCGCATCAAGGAAATTGCGCGCGGCGCCCGGCATTGGCAACGGTTCGACCGGATCGAGATCGTCGATGGGCGACGGGAAAGCCCGCTGCGGCGTTGCATGCGGCGGCGGTGCGAACGGCGCAACATTGTTGACCGGCGGCGCAAACTCTTCCGGTTCGGGCGCGGCCACCGGCGGCGCATAGGCCACATGCTGGCCCGGCGCGGCAAAGGCTGGCAGTTCCTGCGGCACGGCGGCCACGACCTGTTCCGGTTCCTCCCAGACGGGAGCGACCGGAATCGGCTGAACACTCGCGCCCGTCATCCCCGCGGGCGGCGCAAAGGCAGGCAGGTCCAGCGCGGCAACCGGTTCGGGCTGCGGCGCATAGGTCGGTTCGGGCGGCGCGTAAGCCTCGGGAACCGGTTGCGGCGCATAAGCCGGCTCGGGCGGCGCGTAAGCCTCGGGAACCGCTGGCGGCGCATAAGCCGGCTCGGGCGGCGCATAGGCCTGCGGTACCGGCTGCGGCGCATAAGCCGGCTCGGGCGGCGCATAGGCCACGGGTGCGGGCGGCGCATACGCCACTGGCGCGGGCGCGTAAGCCAGCGGTGCGGCCGCATAAGCCTGCTGCGGCGCAACGGGCGCCTCGTCGATCTGGTCCAGTCCGCCTTCGGACGCGATGTCGTTGATCACCGCGCGCACATCTTCGGCGTCGATACGGGTCAGTTGCTCGATCGCGCCATACAAAAGGATGCGGCTCATCAGCACGTTGAGCTTGCGCGGCACGCCTTCGCTATGATCATAAATCAGGTCATAGGCGTCCTGCGACAATTCGGGATTGCCCTGCCAGCCGACCTTGCTCAACCGGTGGAGGATATAGGGTTCGACCTCTTCGGCCTCCATCGCTTCGAGATGGTGGGTCGCGATCACGCGCTGGCGCAACTGCTCCAGCGTCGGCGAACGGAACAAAGTGTCGCGGAATTCGGGCTGGCCGAGCAGGAAAATCTGGAGCAGCGAGTGGCCACCGAGCTGAAAATTGGACAGCATGCGCAGTTCTTCGAGCGCCGAGATCGCCAGATTCTGGCCTTCGTCGACGATCAGCAGCGTGCGACGGCCCGCGCGCGCCTGTTCGCGCAGATATTGTTCCAGGCTGCGCAGCAGTTCGGCTTTGCCCAGCCCTTCCCACGGCAGCGCAAATTGCTGCGCGACCAGCCGCAACAGATCGTCACCCTCGACCTGCGTCGACACCAGCTTGACCGCAGTCAGCCGGTTCGGGTCGATCGTGTTCATCAAATGGCCGACGAGCGTGGTTTTGCCCGCACCGATTTCGCCGGTGATCACGATAAAGCCTTCGCCCTGTGCCAGGCCATAGCCCAGATAGGACATCGCCTTGCGATGCGTACCGCTTTCAAAATAGAAAAACGGGTCCGGTGTCAGCTGAAACGGGCGTCCCGAAAAGCCATAAAATTGGTCGTACATCGTCTGTCCCCATTCTAAAATTCACATCCGGCCATCCGGGCCTAGAAAGAGTAACGCAGCCCCACCAGCGCCGAACCGATCAGCGCGTTGTTGACGCCGTCCTGGTCAAAGGCGTTGAGCCCGACGGCCGCCTGGCCGCGCAGGTTCTGGAAAATTTCGCGGGTGTATGCGGCGGTCGCCCCGGCCGCGAGCACGTCGGGTGCCCCCGGCAGGCCGTTGTCGAAATAATTGACATAGCCGTTGAACGAAATGTCCGACCGGCGGTCGAGCGCGCGCGCAACCGTCATCGTCAGATAGTAATTTTCGTCCACCGCGCCATTGACGCTGAACAGCCCTGCGAGTTCGGGGGCCAGGAAGCGGCGCTGGTCATAACCCCCGCCAATCCCGATGCTCCAGCCGCCAGCCTGCGTCGACATCAGCGCCTGAATACCCCGGCTGCGATATTGCGCCGACACCGCCGCGCCGAGCGCGGGGTTGAGACAACCCGAACCCTGTGCGCCGAACACACAGCTGCTGATGCCGCCGTCAATCGGGTTGCGTGCCACGTCAAACTGCGTCGGCAATGCCGCCAGCCCGCCCGAAAGCCCGCGGCCAAAACTCGACAGACCATTGTAAACCCCGACCTGGAACGATGTCGCATGGTCGGCGCGATAGGTCAGCGATCCGGTGTAGATCGTGTCGCCATAGCGGCGGCCGACCTTTGCCGTCGCCGACAGGCGCTGGTTCGGTTGCCACATGACCCCCGCGTCCCAGATCAGCCCGTCGACATCGAACGCCAGCTGGCGCGCGCTCGACGGATCGGTCAGGAAACGGCCGTCGGGACCGCGCAGCGGCACCCCGGCGACATCGCGCAGCGCGTCGCGCTGGCTGATTTCAATATCTTCATAGCCAACGCCGCCGATCAGCGCGAGCGTGCGATTGACCGGCAATGTCACATCAAAGCGCGCATATTTGCCGTCAAACCGCTGGTCGAGCTGACTCGCGTCCTCGCGCTCCCACCCGCCGCTGATCTGCCAGCCGACGGGCAACATGCCCGGCCGGGCGCCGACGCTGGCCCATGCGACATGGTTCTGCGACGAGTCAAAAATATCGACCGGTTGTGCGCCGCCGGGCAGCACGGCGGGCGATTCCACCTCGACCTTGTTATATCCGTAACGATAGCCTGCGCCGACATCGAGGCCCGCGACCTTGGTTGCCACGGTCGGACCGGCATAAACCGAATAGACATTGGCGACATTGTCGGCATCGCCCGCCAAAATGCCGTTTGCCGCGCCGCGGCTGTCGAGCCGCGACCGGCTGGCCAGACCGCCGGCTTCCAGATTGAAGCCTTCGGCGACTTCGACGCGGCCGCGCGCGATGCCGCTCACCACATCCTGGTCATTGATGTCCTTGTTCCACGCCAATCGACGTTCATAACGCACGCTGGCCGCCACTTCGACGCGCCGTGTCGAGACGCTGGCGTCAACGCCCGCCGCCAGCGCCGTATAGGTCAGCACATCGCCGCCGTTTTTCAGGTCAGCGGTCAGCACCTGGTCGACCTCCAGATAGGGGGTGACGTTGACCTGGCGCCGTTCGCTGCGCTTTTTGGCCCGCTTTTCAGCCTTGGTGCTCGTGTCTTCGGGCGCCGCCGACGCCGCGTCGCTGCCATCCGACCCGCCATAGCCGCCGCCGTCGCTGCCATAATCCTGTGCCCAGGCGGGCATCGCTGTCCCGGCGAGCAACGCCGCCAGCGCAGCACCCACGGGCAATTTCGCACGCAGTTGGATCGACATCACTTGTCTCCTTGCCCGTAATAGGTGCCAAAGCGGCGACCCCCGGGCGAAAATTTCACGCCATTCAAAAGCAGTTGGATGTGCGGGCACGCGCCCATCAGGCCGATGGCGTCGCGCAACGCCGCTTCGGCGGTTTCGTCGGCGCGCACGACCATGATCAGCTGGCCGACATGGCCCGCCAGCACGGCGGCGGCCGACGCCGCGAGCACCGGCGGCGAATCGATGATGATGATGCGGCGCGGGGCGCCCGCCTCCAGCTGCGCGAACAATTCCTCGGTCCGCGCCGACGCCAGCAATTCGGTGTCGCCGTTGGTCGATGACCCGGCGGGCAGCACTTTCAACCCCGGCATGTCGGTCTGGACCAGACAGTCGGCCAGCGGCAGATGCGGGTCCGACAACGCGTCCATCAGCCCCGGACCATCGTCCAGCCCCAGCCGCGTCATCACGCTGGGCTTGGCAATGTCGCCGTCGACCAGCAGCACGTCATAATCGGCCTCGGCGGCCAGGCTGAGCGCCAGATTGACCGCGGTGAAGGTCTTGCCCTCGCCCGGATTCGCCGACCCGATCAGCACGCGGTGGCCGCGCGGCACGATCGGCCGGTTCGATGCGCCTTCGATGTTGCGGATAATCTCGCGCTTCACGATGCGGAATTCTTCGGCGATGCCGCTGACGGCGGCGTCGGGGACGATCATCCCGGCGGCGGCGAGCCGCGCGCGGTCGATCTGGCCGTGACGCGCCGGAACCAGCGCCTTGGCCGCGCGGGCGAGCGATTTGCCGGCTGACGCTTTCGCCTTGGGTGCGACCGGCTCGACCGGTGCGGCGCTGACCGTGACGACGGTGTCGGGTTCGTCGACGACGACATCGGGGGCCAGAACTTCGGCCTTGGCGACAGGCGCCGCCTTGGCCTGCGGCTCCAGAACGGCCGGTTCGGGGTCGGCGGGCAGCGCCGACACATCGATGATCGGGCCGCTGAGCGCGGAGTCGAGGCCAAACATGTCGGCGGCGCGTTCCAGGATCGACGTGTTGCGCTTGACGGGGCGGTGCTGG
>JBEGPL010000281.1:0-2547 GCA_041181445.1 Pseudomonadota bacterium | reverse complement strand
CCCGGATGCGCCGGGCGTTGACGCCGACGTCGCCGATGCCGATGCGGCTGACCGACCGGGCATTGACAACCGACTGCGCCGGATTGGCGGGGTCGGGCGTGACGATGAACACAATGTCGTCGGCGAATTTATACAGCGAGACGCGTTCGGTGGCCTCGACCCGTCCCGCGGCCTTGTCGACCAATGCGACGTCCCAGCCGCGCGCCTTTGCCTGCGCCGCAATCTTGTCGACCGTTGCCGCGACATCGGATTGGACCGACAGCGGTTTGATGTCGGCATAGGCTTCGCGGTGCAGCGTCTTCCACCGGTCGACCGGCGCCAAGGATTGCAGGTCGGCGCGGCCGCGGTCGGGAACCATGTCCAGATTGTCGGCGCGCAGCGCGAGCTTGGCAAAAGTGGGCGGATTGTCGAGGTTGGTGGTGACATCGTGGATCGGCGGAAGCCCGCTCGCCGTCTTGAAGAAATAGCCGACATAGCCAAGCAGCGGCGCGGCGAGCAACAGCGCGAGCATGATGTGGCGGGTCGACCCGCTGCCGCGCCGCATATGGATAATAACCGCGACCAGCGCCAGCACGCCGCCAAGCAATGCGGCCATCGCTCCCGCGCCCAACGACGACAGGCCGGCCAATTTGCCGATGATGTCGGCGCCCGCCGCAAACGCGCCGCCAAGCGCGATCACGAGCCCCGCCAGCGACAGCCAGAATGCGCCGCGCGACAGGCGCTGGCCCCAGCTTTTGCGTCCGATGGTTCCTGTGATGCCGTTTGTCATGCCCATGCTCCCCGCTGCGATTGATTTTGCCCGACGATAAGGCCATGCGAAGCGAAGGCAAGCCCGCGTTTGGGTGCGGCAAATGGGGGCGACATGGCAATCATCAAGGGAACGGCGATTGGTCTGGCGGTGGCGGCGCTCGCGCTGCTGCTGTGGATCGGTTGGCTGGCCTATAGCAATGGCCCCGCTGCGCTGAATCTGGTCGACCGCTTGGCCGGCGGCGGCGCGCAGGCGCGGCGTGCGGCGGCCGATGTGCCGTTCGGTGACAAAGGCCTGCGGCTCGACATCTGGGAACCGGCGAGCCTTGTGACGCCGTCGCCAGCGCGCCCGGTGGTGGTTTTTTTCTATGGCGGCGGCTGGCACAGCGGCGCGCGCGGCGATTATGGCTTTGCCGCACGCGCGCTGGCGGCACAGGGCTTCACCGTCGTGGTTCCCGATTACCGGCTGGTACCAAATACGGTCTTTCCGGCCTATGTTCAGGACAGCGCCGCTGCCGTCGCATGGACCCAGAAAAACATCGGCCGCTATGGCGGTGACGCCGACCGCATCATGCTCGCGGGCCATTCGGCGGGCGCCTATAATGCCGCGATGGTGGCGCTCGACCCCACATGGCTGGCGGCGGCGGGCGGCGACGTGCAGACAATTCGCGGGTTTGCCGGGCTTGCCGGTCCCTATGATTTCCTGCCGCTGGAACCGGGCGGCAGCGCCGACAAGGCGATGGGGATGGTGCAGCCGATCGAACTGACCCAGCCGATCCGGTTTGCACGCGGCGACGCGCCGCCGATGTGGCTGGCGACCGGCACAGTCGATACGACGGTCAAGCCAAAGAACAGCCGCAATCTGGCCGCGGCAATATCGGCGCTCGGCGGGCGCGCCGTCCTGCGCGAATATGCCGATCTGGGGCATAGCGACATCATCATGGCACTGGCGGTTCCGTTCCGCAGCAAGGCGCCGGTGCACAACGACATGGCCGCTGCGTTGCACGCCATGGCGGCACAGCGCCCCGCAAAGGCCGTCGGCACGCCGTGACGCTGTCGGCGCTGATCTTGGCGGGACGACGACCCGGGCCCGACGCTCTGATCGGCGACAGCGGCGTCGCAACCAAGGCGCTGCTGCCGATCGCGGGCCGCGCGATGCTGGTGCATGTCGCACGCGCGCTGCGCGCCGCGCCGTCGGTGGGGGCGATTACCATTTTGGCGCAAGACAGCGCGGCGCTGGCGCGCGACCCCGCGCTGGCCGAGGTCGCAGCGATGGCGGACGTGACCTTCGTCGACAGCCGCGACGGGATCAGCCGGTCGCTCGCCGCATTTATGTCGCAGCATGACGCCCCTTTGCTGGTCACCACCGCCGACAATGTGTTGCTGACCCCGGCCATCGTCGAGGATTTTGTGCGCGGCGCGGCGGGCGCCGATGTTGCCGCCGGCATGGTCGAACGGCAGACATTGTTTGCGCGCCACCCGCAATCGCGGCGGACCTGGCTGAAATTTCGCGGCGGGTGGTGGTCGGGTGCGAACCTGTTCCACTTTGGCGGCGTGGCCGTTCTGCCCTTGCTCGATTTCTGGTCAGGCATCGAACAGGACCGCAAAAAGGGGCTGAAGATCATCGCCGCTTTTGGCCCGGTGCTGTTGATCGCGGTGCTGCTGCGGCTGTTGACCGTGCACCAGGGCGTCGCGCGCGCCGGACGCCGTTTTGGCCTGACGGCGCGGGTGGTGCCGCTCGATCAGGCCGAAGCCTGTATCGACGCCGACAAGCCCGACGATATTGCCCTGATCGAGGCG
>JBEGPL010000280.1:0-5999 GCA_041181445.1 Pseudomonadota bacterium | reverse complement strand
CGGGGAGGGGGTTCTCTCTGCCCGCAGCCCCCTCCCCTGAAGGGGAGGGGGTGCATACCCCTCCACCCTCCTGCGGATGGTCCCCCTCCCCATCCTGTGGATGGGGAGGATAGGGCGGCGGCCTGCCCACCCCCATAAAATTCCAATCAGGAGCATATCATGGACGATAGCGAGGCTTTGGCCCGCCTGCTGGTGCAGGCGGAGGAGGGCGGGCGCATGCCTGCCGCAGACGCGGTTGCAGTGCGCGCGATTGTCGAGGAGGCGAGCGAGCTTGGCGCGCGGCGCGCGCTGGCGCGGCTCGGGCTGGCTGACGAAGCGGCGCGCGACGATTTGAATGAATTGCGCGAGCTGCTCGGCGCGTGGCGCGATGCCAAGCAAAGCGCGTGGCGCGCGGCGGTCGACTGGGCGGTGCGCGGCGCGCTGGCGCTGTTGCTGGTCGGCATCGCGGTCAAGCTGGGGTTCGGCGCGTGGGTTCGATGATGGGGGGTTCGGTAACGGCGCGCGCGTTGAAGGCGGCTGCGGACGCCACCCCCGCTGATCCACCCCCCGCCGACCCCCCCGTGCGTTTTGCCGGCTATGCCGCGATTTTCGATGCGGTGGACAAGGGCGGCGACGTCATCCGGCGCGGCGCTTTCGCTGACAGTCTGGCGCGGCGGCGCGCGATCCCGCTGCTGTGGCAGCATGACAGCGCCAGCCCGATCGGCACTGTCGACCTGATCGCCGAGGATAAACGCGGGCTGCGGCTGGTCGCCCGGATCGATGGCAGGGGCAGCGCCGCTGCGCGCGCCGCCGCGCTGGTTGCCGATGGCCGGCTGACCGGCCTGTCGTTCGGATACCGGATCAACGCCGCGCGCGGGTTGCCCGGCGGAGTGCGCGAACTCAGCGCGCTCGACCTGGTCGAAGTCAGCCTGGTCCCCTTTCCCATGCAACCCGCCGCGCGTGTGCTGGCGGTGGAAAGCGGCCCTGCGATCAACCCCAACTTGAACCCGATTCCCGGCCCAACCCCCAACCCCGAACTTGTTTGAAGGAGTGACCAAGATGGAGAGCAATATGGAGACGAACATGGATATTGACGTGAAAGCCGAAGCGGTCGGCGACGCCTTTGATGCGATGCTGGCGCGCGAAGAGGTGGACCAGTTGCGCGGCGACATCGCCGGGTTGCGGGCACAGGTGGCGGCGCAATCGGTGGCGGGTGCGCGCCCGCCGCTCGATGGTGCGAAGGCGGCTGATCCGGCGCGGTCGGCCTTTGTCGAACGCTATCTGCGGCGCGGCATCGACAGCGGCGTCGAGCTGAAAAGCGTGTCCGGCGCGACCAGCGCCGACGGCGGCTTTGCCGTTCCGCGCGAAATCGACGCGCTGATCGCGACGACGCTGAAAAGCATCTCGCCCATCCGCGCGCTCGCCAATGTCGTGCAAACCGGGACGAGCGGCTATCGCAAGCTGATCGCGCGCGGCGGTGTCGCGTCGGGCTGGGTCGCCGAAACGGCGGTGCGCCCCGAAACGACGACGGCGGCGTTCAGCGAAATCGTGCCCGCCGGCGGCACGCTTTATGCCAATCCGGCGGCGAGCCAGGCGATGCTGGAAGACGCGATGTTCGATGTCGAAAGCTGGCTGGCCAGCGAAATCGCGATCGAATTTGCCAAGGCCGAGGGCGCGGCGTTCATCACCGGCAACGGCACCAACCGGCCCAAGGGTTTCCTGACCCAGCCGACGACGACCGAAGCCGACACGATCCGCGCGTTCGGCACGGTGCAATATGTCGCGTCGGGCGCCGTGGGGAACTTTGCTGCGGCAACCCCGCAGGACCGGCTGATCGATCTGGTCCATGCGCTGCGCGCACCCTATCGCCAGGGCGCGGCGTGGGTGATGTCGAGCGACACGCTGGCGCGCATCCGCAAGATGAAGACCAGCGACGGCGCGTTCATCTGGCAACCGGCGGTGTCGGAGGGTCAGGCGTCGACCTTGCTCGGCTATCCGGTGGTCGAAGCCGCCGACATGCCCGATGTCGCGGCGGACAGCCTGTCGATCGCGTTCGGCAACTTCCGCGAGGCCTATGTCATCGCTGACCGCGGCGAAACGAGCATCCTGCGCGACCCGTTCACCAACAAGCCCTTCGTCCACTTTTATGCGACCAAGCGGGTGAGCGGCGCGGTGGTCAACAGCGAAGCGCTGAAGGTGATGAAGTTCGCCGCGACCTGATCGGGCGGGGGCGTCCCGTTCCGAAAGCGGGACGCCCCGTCCCTTTCTCCCGGCTCGCGTAACGCGCGGCACAAATCAAAATTTCCAAAGGAACGCCGATGACGATCAGTCCCACTTTTTTTGCCGATATGGTGCGCGAAAACAGCATGTCTTCGGGCACGGGCAACATGAACCTGATCGGCGCGCCGCCGGGGTATCGCGCCTTTTCCGGCGTGGTCCCCGCCAACACGCCCTTTCATTATTGTATCGCCGGTGTGACCCAGAGCGCCGAGTGGGAAAGCGGCGTGGGCAGCGTCAACAGCAGCGGCCAATTGGAGCGCACCAGCGTGTCGGCGTCGTCGGCGAACGGCGCCAAAGTCGATTTTTCCAATGGCACCAAAACGGTGTCGCTGACCGTCGCGGCGGCCTGGTTTGATGCGGTGCAGAGCGGCGGCGGCGCCGCCGACATGCCGCCGCTCGACGGTGATGGTGCGTCGAACCTGACCGCGCTCGAAATTGTCGCGCCGACCGGCATGACCAACAGCGCGGGCGGAGACGATGCCGTCAACACGTTGTTCCAATCGATCATTTCCAAATTCAACAATGGCCCGACCGGGCACGTCAATTATTATGACCTGGTCGGCGGTTGGGGGCTGAATTGCGCACCAAACTGGACCGCAGATAATATCGCGCTGCCCGCGATTTCGGACCGGATCGAAAGCAAATATAGCATTGGCGGCGCGAGCGGATTTTTCGCGTTTGAACGCCACATGTCGATGTATGCGACGCCCGCGCAGGGCCAGACCGAATATCGCTATTTCACCGCCGCGATCCCGCACGACAAAACAAAATGGGAAACGCACAGCGACATCGGCCTGCGTTCGTCGCTTTTTTACTTCAGTTCGGTCAAGGCCGACGGGGCAGGTGCGCAGCGCATCGTGTTCAATTTTCGCGGCGGCGCGGCGACAATCAACCTGTTGCCCGATGGCGCGAGCGGTGCGCCGCAATTCGTGGTCGAACAGAATAACCGGCCGGTGATATTGCAGCTCAATACGGCCAGCGCGCTTCTTCCCCTGCCCTATCTCAACAATCGCGACGAGACGGCCATTTCGTCCGCAGTATATCTGTCCTCCGGTGCCGTCACGAACCTGTTTGGGCTGCGCAGCAGCTTCACCCATTTGCACGGCGCGCCGGCCGCCAATGACGTTGTGCGCTACGCCACGGCGAACGGCGCGGTGACGGGCAGCATCACCGGCGAACGGTTTGACATGACCGCGACCGGTGATTGTTTGATGGATTATCGCAATCTGGGCGCGGGCAAGATGGCGGTCGATCTGGTCGCGGCAACCGGCGGCGGCGAATATCGCGTCAATGGACAAAAGGTGGTCGGTGCGCGCGGTGCGGCCTTGCCCGCCAACGCCACCGACCTCGCGACCGCCCTGACGCTGATCAATGCGATGAAGGCACGGATGGTCGCGCACGGGCTGGTCGCATGATCCACGGTCAGCCGGTCGCGGCCACGATCATCGGCGCGGGCGCGCCCGCCGTTGCGGCGACAGCAAGGCCGGGCAATGGCGCGGTCAAGCCGGGGCGCGGCGGCACCAACGCCACGACGAGCGCGCTGGGCGACCAGCTGGTCGCGGTGCGCAGGCCTTGATCCCGGGTTCGCTGGCGCGAACCCGGACACCCCCCGCCCGCTCAAATGCAGCACAGAAGAAAAGGAAAACCCGATGAGTCTGGTGTTGAAAGACCCCGGCGCCGCGATCGATTATCAATTCGATTGGGGCAGCTATTATCTGAGCGGACAGGCAATCCTGGCGAGCGAATGGGCGGTCGACCCGGCCGCCGTCGACGGCCTGGCCACCGCCAACGCCAGCCATGATGCGCTGGTCAGCCGCGCGACAATCAGCGGCGGGCGCATCGGCCAAGTCTATCGCCTGACCAACCGCGTCAGCCTGACCGACGGCCAGATCGATGAGCGCACGATCACCATTCGCGTGGAGCAACGCTGATGACCGCGGCGGTCGAAACCGGCGATCTGCCCGTCACGATGGGCGAGGTCAAGGCATGGCTGCGGATGGCGGCCAGCCATGATGACGCGACGCTGGCGGGGCTGATCCGCACGGCGGCGGCGACGTGCGAGGCCTATACCGGGCTCGCCCTGTTGCGGCGGACCGTGACGGAACCGCTGCCCGCGCGCACCGGCTGGCAATTGCTGTCGCAGCATCTGGTGATGGCAATCGATGATGTCGTATTGCTGGCGGCGGACGGCAGCATGGTGAACTTGCCGGTCGAGGATTATACAATCGACATCGACGTCAATGGCAACGGTTGGGTGCGGGTCGATGATTGCGGCGGCGCGGCGCGCATCCGCGTGACGTATCAGGCGGGGATGGGCGACACGCCCAATGCGCTGCCCGAGGCCTTGCGCCAGGGGATCATCCGGCTGGTCGAATATCTTTATCAGGCGCGCGAAACCGCGACCGGCAAACCGCCAGCAATCGTCATGGCGCTGTGGCAGCCGTGGCGGCGCATGCGGCTGGGCCGGTGAGCGGTGCAGGACCGGTGGATCGGGCGGCTTTACGCCCATGCGGCGGCGGGTATCGAAGCCCGGCTGCGCGCCGTCCGCGCGCAACGAAGGCAATTGTTGAAGGAGAAGGCCGATGACAGCGGAATCGACGGTGCGCGAACGCTGGACCAATTTGCTGGCCGACGACGACGGAATCGCCGGCCGGATGCACGGGATTTTTGACGAAGCGCCCGCGCGCGCCAGCCTGCCCTATATCTTGATCGGTGGCAGCCAGTCAGAGGACTGGGGCACCAAGGACCGCGACGGGGCCGAAGTGCGGATGAACAGCGTCATGCTGTGCCGTGGCGACGAAGGCGTGCTGTTGTCGCTGGTCGCGGCGCGGATCGAGGCAGCGGTGGACCGGCTGCGCGGCGTGGCGGGCGACTGGGAAATTGTCTCGTCGCGCGCGCTGCGCACCCGGCTGGTGCGCGAGCCGGGTGACCAGCTGCGCTGGGGCATCGAATTGCGCGCGCGGTGCCTGCGCGTGATCGAACCGGCGGCGCCGGGCTAATTCTCTAATCGGGACCCGGCCCCGTATTGGTTTCGCGATAGTCGACATATTTCTCTTTGAAATTGTCGAGATAGTCGACGATCTGCTCTTCGGCGTCTTCGTCCGCTTCTTTTTGGGTAAAACCGTCCTGCCGGTCGACGCGGATGATCGCGTCGCGATAGACAGCCTCTTTTTCGGTACAGGCGTCGCGCAGCCCGGCGTTGAATTCCACCTCGACCTTGTCGGCTTTCAGGCTGACGCGCGTGAAGTCACGCAGGCATTTGCCATAGTCATTGCGCGCGGCGTCGACCGAAACCGGTGCTGCGGCCAGCAGCAGGGTAAGCCAAATCGTCATTTTCCGTCCCCCGGATATCTTTCCAAGTCCCGGTCCGACCCCTTTGGCGCGGCGCAATGTGCCGTCGTCACAGTCCGGACTCGTTTCCAGCAAAAAGGAGTTTAGTCGATGGCAATTGAAAAGGGGAGCGCTTTCCTGCTCAAGGTCGGCAACGGCGCGAATCCGGTGGCTTATACCACCGTCGCCGGGCTGCGCACGACCCAGGCGAGCATCAATGGCGAAAGCGTCAATGTGACGACCAAGGATTCGGGCGGCTGGCGCGATTTGCTGGCGGGCGCGGGGGTGCGATCGGTGTCGGTTTCGGCCGCCGGGATTTTCACCGGGTCGGTCGCCGAAACCCGCATCCGCGCGCAGGCGTTGAGCGGCGGCATCGATGATTTCGAACTCTGTTTCGAATCGGGTGAGCG
>JBEGPL010000279.1:0-3993 GCA_041181445.1 Pseudomonadota bacterium | reverse complement strand
CACATCGGCGCGGTCGCGCAGGCCCCAGCCCGGAGCGCGTGACCGCAGCGATGCGTCGAATGCCTCATTGCTTGGCGCGGTCGGCACGTCACCCTCGACAAAGGGGCCATAGAGGATCAGCGGCGCGCCGGGGTGCAGCAACCGGCCCGCCCCTGCCATCAGCCCCTCACAGGCCTCCCATGGCGCGATATGGATCATGTTGATGCACAGCAGGGTGTCGGCGGATGCGACCGGCCAGTCGGACGCGGCAGCGTCGATGTGCAGCGGCGGGGCGACATTGGCACATCCGGATTCCGCCGCCCATGCCGCAATTGACGCCAGCGCGGCCGGATCGGGGTCGCTTGGCTGCCAGTGCAATGCAGGGAAACGCGCGGCAAAATGGACAATATGTTCGCCCGACCCGCTGGCAATTTCCAGCACGCGGCCCGCCGGTGGCAGCACGTCCGCCAGCGCTTCGGCAATGGCGTCGCGATTGCGCAGTGTCGCGGGGGCAAAGCGCTTGTCGGCTTCAAGGGGCGCCGTGGCCGCCAGCCACGGCTGCGGATCTTCGCTCACGCCGTGCGCGCCGCCGCCCGCGCGCGCCGTTCGCGCACCACCAGCCAGCTCAAAAGACCGACTGGACCGGCAAAAAAGGTCGCGAACAGAAAGGGGAACTGGGCCCAGCGCGCAAATCCCTTGGCATCACCGTCGCGCGCGATCCACAGCCCGACGAACAGGTCGAACGCCAGATAATGGGTCCAGCCGATGACGATGCCCGCGTCGGACGCGAACAACGCGCGGATGCCGGGGATGTCATAACTGAACGGCTGGCCGCTGGCCGCCCCCGCCGCGCCGGAGATCAGGGCGCCAAAACAGATGACATAGGTGAGGCACAGCATCGCCACGCCCGCATACATGACGCCGGACAGCAAGGCGGGCCGCCGCGGCGCAAACCACAGAATCAGCCAGCCGATCAGCGCGATGACATTGGTCAGCCCGAATATCGAATCCCAGTTCATCGCCCGCTTGCTCCCCTGATTATTCTGCCGCCACAGCCAGATCGGGCGCGGTCCACACCAGCACCGGTTTGCGCGCCGCCAGCGTTTCATCCAGCCGCCGGCGCGGCGCATGGTGCGGCGCCGATTTCAGCAACGGATCGCCAGCTTTCGCGCGACTGGCCACGCTCGCCAGCGCGCCGATAAACTGGTCGAGCGCGGCCTTGCTTTCGGTTTCGGTTGGTTCGACCAGCATCGCGCCGTGCACCACCAGCGGGAAATAAACCGTCATCGGGTGGAAGCCTTCGTCGATCAGCCCCTTGGCAATGTCCAGCGTGGTGAAGCCTTCGGCCAGATTGTCGTCGGTGAACAAAGCCTCGTGCATGCACGGTCCCGACGCCGCGAACGGCGCGTCGAGCACGCCCTCCAGACTGCGGAGCACATAGTTCGCGTTGAGCACCGCGTCCTCGGCCACTTGCCGCAGTCCGTCGGCGCCGTGGCTCATAATGTAAGCCAAGGCGCGGGTGAACATGCCCATCTGACCGTGAAACGCCGTCATCCGGCCAAAGCTGCTTGGCAGATCGGCGTCGGCGCTTTCCTCCTCGACCAGCCGGAAACGGCCATCGGCACCCTTGGCCACGAACGGCAGCGGCGCGAACGGCGCGAGCGCGGCGGACAGCACCACCGGACCCGACCCCGGACCACCGCCGCCGTGCGGCGTGCTGAACGTCTTGTGCAGGTTGATGTGCATCGCATCGACGCCCAGATCGCCGGGGCGCACCCGGCCGACAATCGCGTTGAAGTTCGCGCCATCGCAATACACATAGCCGCCCGCCGCGTGCACCGCGTCCGAAATAGCGCGCAAATCGCGCTCAAACAGGCCGCAGGTGTTGGGGTTGGTGATCATCACCCCCGCCACATCGGGACCCAGCCGCGCCGTCAGCGCGTCCAGATCAACGCGGCCTTTGCCTGTCGCCGGGATATTTTCGACGCGAAACCCGGCAAAGGCCGCCGTCGCCGGGTTGGTGCCGTGCGCGCTTTCGGGAACCAGTATCACCGGTCGGTCTTCACCGCGCGCATCGAGCGCCGCCTTGATCGCAAGGATTCCGCACAATTCACCGTGCGCGCCCGCCTTGGGCGACATTGCCACCGCTGCCATCCCGGTCAGCGTGACCAGCCAGTGCGCCAGTTCATGGATCACCGCCAGCGCGCCTTGAACCGTTTCCTGCGGCGCCAGCGGGTGGACGTCGGCAAAACCCTTCATCCGCGCGATTTTTTCGTTGAGCCGCGGGTTGTGCTTCATCGTGCAACTGCCCAGCGGAAACAGGCCCAGGTCGATGGCATAATTCTGTCGCGACAGCCGCGTGTAATGGCGCACCGTTTCGGGTTCGGACAGGCCGGGCAGGCCAATGCTGCGCGCGCGTTCCAGCCCGCCAAGGCGCGATGCGGTCGGCGGCGCGGGTTCGATGTCGACGCCGGTCGTCGTGCCATCACCAATCTCAAAAATCAGCGCTTCTTCTAGCATCAGCGCGCGGTTGCCGGTGAAGGTGGCGGGTCCGTTGTCGCCGTCGCTCGACGACATTTCGGGGCGCCACCCGCTTGCGTTCACGCCGCTCATGCCAAAATCTCCTGCAACGCATTCGCAAAGGCCTCGATATCGGCCTCGCTCACCACTTCGGTCACCGCCACCACCAGCGCATTCGCCAGCAACGCCTCGCCGGGATATAGCCGCCCGAGCGACACGCCGCCCAAAATGCGCCGCGCCGCCAGCGCATGGACGGCTTCGCGCGCATCTTTCGGAAGGATGAGCGTGAACTCGTTGAAAAAACAGTCGTTGAGAACGCGTACGCCCGGTACCTGCGCCAGCCGCTGCGCCGCCATCACCGCGCGCGCATGGTTCACCGCCGCCAATTCGCGAAGCCCGCGTTCACCCAGCAAGGTCATATGAATGCTGAAGGCCAGCGCACAAAGACCTGAATTGGTGCAGATATTGCTCGTCGCTTTCTCACGGCGAATATGCTGTTCACGCGTCGACAGCGTCAGCACAAAGCCGCGCTTCCCCTGTGCATCGACGGTCTCGCCGCACAACCGCCCCGGCATTTGCCGGACGAATTTCTCTTTGCACGCGAACAGCCCGACATATGGCCCGCCGAATTGCAAACCGACGCCAATCGACTGGCCCTCGCCCACCACAATGTCGGCACCCATGTCGCCGGGCGCGCGAATGGCACCCAGCGCCACCGGCTCGGTGACCACCGCGATCAATAATGCCCCGGCGGCGTGGCACGCGTCCGCCAGCGGCGTCAGGTCGCTGATACGGCCCAAAATGTCGGGGTATTGCACAACAACGCAGCTTGTTTCGCCATCGATCGCGCCCGCGAGCCGCGCCAGATCGTCACCGTCCAGCGACGGCGCCGCGGTGTCGAGCGTGTCGCCGGTAAAGCGCGCCATCGTCTTCGCGACACTCACATAATGCGGGTGCAGCCCCGCCGACAGCAGCGCGTTCTTGCGTTTGGTGACGCGCCCCGCCATGCCGATGGCTTCCCAGCAGGCCGTCGACCCGTCGTACATCGACGCATTGGCGACGTCGCAACCGAACAGCCGCGCCACCTGTGTCTGAAACTCGAACAGCATTTGCAGCGTGCCCTGCGCGATTTCAGGCTGATAGGGCGTGTAGGCGGTCAGAAACTCGCCGCGCTGGATCAAATGATCGACGCTGGCCGGAACATGATGCTTGTACGCCCCGGCGCCCAGGAAAAACGGATGGTGCCCCGCTGCCATATTTTGCCGCGCGAGCGCCGAAAAATGCCGCTCGACCGCCATTTCGCTCGCGTGCATCGGCAGGCCCGCTATCGGGCCGTCCAGCCGCGCCGCGACGGGCACATCGACGAACAGATCGTCAATCGACGCCGCGCCGATGACGCCCAGCATGGCGTTGCGGTCGGGGTCGGTCAGGGGAAGGTAACGCATTTTCTGTCTCCTTTCCTCCCCAAGCTTGCTTTGGGAGGGGGACCATCCG
>JBEGPL010000278.1:0-2904 GCA_041181445.1 Pseudomonadota bacterium | reverse complement strand
CGGTGATCACCGGCGCGAGGATGACGTCGTAATGACGTGCATCGATGGTTTTTGCCTTAGCCATTACTTCGCCCCTCCCGGGAGGGTGCAACGCGCCTCCAGCTTTTCGACGGCGGCGCGGGTGAGTACCAGCGAATCCGCACGCAGAATGTCGTAAACATTGGCGCCGATGGCCGGCAGCGCGTCGATCCCGATCAGATTGGCCGATGCCAATGCAAAGCTGGTGTGGACGGCGTCGCCATCGATGAACAGCGCCCGGTTGCCCAGCGCCATCTTGTCGAGCTTGCCCGCGAGCAGCTTGGTCTTGACGTCCTTCAGCTCCAGGCTGTCGATGACGACCAGCTTGCCGCCCTTGGCCTTGACCGACAGCGCCATTTTCAGGCCCAGCGTGCGGATCTTTTTGTTCAGCGCATGGCCAAAGGTGCGCGCGCGCGGGCCATGGGCCTTGCCGCCGCCGATAAAGATCGGGGCGCTGCGATCGCCGTGGCGGGCGGTGCCGCCACCCTTTTGGCGACCGAATTTCTTGCCGGTGCGCGACACTTCGCTGCGTTCGCGGGCGGCGCGCGCCGGGCCGCGGCGCTTTTCGAGCTGCCACGTCACGACCCGATGCAGAATGTCGGCGCGCGGTTCGAGGCCGAACACGTCGTCATTCAGTTCGATGTCGGCGCCGGCCTTGCCGTCGAGGCTTTGAACCTTGACCTTCATGCTTCCGACTCCTGCGCTGCATCATCGGCAACGACGTCGGCGGGAATATCCGCCGGCACGTCGGCCGGTGCGTCATTGTGGTTGGCCGCGCCCTTGACCGAGCCCGGATAGGGGGCTTCGGGGTGGCGGGGCAGTTTGACCGCATCGCGGACCATCAGCCAGCCGCCCTTCGACCCGGGCACCGAACCCTTGACGAAGATCAGGCCGCGCTCGACGTCGGTGCGGACAACTTCCAGATTCTGTTGTGTGCGGTTACGCGCGCCCATGTGGCCGGCCATCTTCTTGTTCTTGAAGACCTTGCCCGGATCCTGACGGTTGCCGGTCGAACCATGCGCACGGTGGCTGATCGAAACGCCATGCGTTGCGCGCATACCGCCGAAACCCCAACGCTTCATGGCGCCGGCAAAGCCCTTGCCCTGCGTCACGCCCTGAATGTCGACCATCTGGCCCGACACGAAATGGTCGGCAGCGATTTCCGCGCCGACGTCCAGCGTCGCATCATCGGCGACGCGGAATTCCGCAACCTTGGCCTTGGGCTCGACTTCGGCCTTGCCGAACGCGCCGCGCTGCGGCTTGGCCACATTCTTGGCCTTTGCCGAGCCAGCGCCGAGCTGGATCGCGACATAGCCGTCGACTTCTTCCTTGCGCACGGACACGACCTGACAGCCTTCGAGGCTCAGAACCGTGACGGGAACGTGGCGTCCATCATCCTGGAACAGCCGGGTCATCCCCATTTTCCGCGCGATCACGCCAGTGCGCATGATCAATACTCCCATACAGAGGCCGGGCGGACCATTCCGCGCGGCTTGCCAACCCAAATTGTCGTGCATCGCCCCGTCCGGGCTGAACTGTTCCGCGCATCAGCGGAACAAGACGGGGGACGCGGCCCGGACTGTTTGTGGCCCCTCGCGGGACCGGTCCGGCGGTATCCTCCAATTCCATCGCCCCGAAATGCGGGAGCGGCGGAACGGGCTGGCGGTCAGGCCAGCTTGATCTCGATATTCACACCCGACGCCAGGTCGAGCTTCATCAAAGCTTCCACCGTGGCAGCGGTCGGCCGGACGATGTCCAGCAGCCGCTTGTGGGTGCGAACCTCAAACTGCTCGCGCGACTTTTTGTCGACGTGCGGTCCACGGTTCACCGTGAATTTTTCAATGCGCGTCGGCAGCGGGATCGGGCCCCGGATCGCCGCGCCGGTGCGGCGCGCGGTATCCGCGATTTCATTTGTGGCCGAATCGAGCACCCGATGGTCGAATGCTTTCAGCCGAATGCGGATATTCTGCGTTTCCATAAAATTACCCAGTTGATCCCGTTTACCGATGCGAAAGAGCCGAAATCGACCGTTCCCGCCCCTTCGTTTGGAAGGAGGCCGGACCGGCCAATTCACTTGAAAACACGAGCCGCCCGAATCACCCGATCCGGACGGCTGGCGTGCCTATATTACTTTGTGATCGAAGCCACAACCCCTGCGCCGACCGTGCGGCCACCTTCGCGAATGGCGAAGCGCAGACCCTGGTCCATGGCGATCGGAGCGATCAGCTTGACCGTCAGCTGGACGTTGTCGCCCGGCATGACCATTTCGGTGCCCTCGGGAAGTACGACTTCACCGGTGACGTCCGTGGTGCGGAAGTAAAATTGCGGACGATAATTGGCAAAGAACGGCGTGTGACGGCCGCCTTCGTCTTTCGACAGCACATAGACTTCCGACGTGAATTCGGTGTGCGGGCTGATCGAGCCGGGCTTGCACAGCACCTGGCCGCGCTCAACGTCGTCACGGGCAACGCCGCGGATCAGCGCGCCGACATTGTCGCCGGCCTGACCCTGATCGAGCAGCTTGCGGAACATTTCGACGCCGGTCACAACCGTCTTCTTCGTGTCCTTGATGCCGACGATTTCGACTTCTTCGCCAACCTTGACGATGCCGGTTTCGATACGGCCGGTGACGACCGTGCCGCGACCCGAGATCGAGAACACGTCTTCGATCGGCATCAGGAACGGCTTATCGAGCGGACGCTCTGGCTGCGGGATCCAGCTGTCGACAGCTGCCATCAGCTTCAGAACAGCCTCGCGACCGATGGCGTCAACCCTGAGATCGGTGAAAACTCGATCCTCGCTCTGATGAAGACGGTCGACGACTACATCCCGCAGCCTTCGCGTCCGGTCGATCTGCCGTTCCTGATGCCTGTCGAAGACGTGTTC
>JBEGPL010000277.1:0-3342 GCA_041181445.1 Pseudomonadota bacterium | reverse complement strand
AATCACCAGCCCCAGCATCGGATCCGAAAAGGCGAGGGTTGCAAGCGCGCCAACGAGCAGCGCGATGGTTGCACCATTCAGCACGGCGACGCGCAACTCGCGGCCGACGACACGCATGCTGTTCGATGGCGTCAGTTGGTTGGTGGCGAGCGCGCGGACCGCGACCGCCATCGTCTGCGTGCCCGCATTCCCGCCAATCGACGCGACCATCGGCATCAGCGCGGCGAGCGCGACCATTTTTTCGATCGCGCTGCCAAACCAATAGATGATCGAAGTGCCGATCAGCGCTGTGCCCAGATTGGCGATCAGCCAGCGCACCCGCGCGCGATATGTCTCGCCAATCGGCTGGTTGATGTCGCCTTCGCCCGCACCCGACAGGCGCAGCACGTCTTCGCCGGCCTCTTCCTGAATGATGTGGACGATGTCATCGACGGTGATCATGCCGACCAGCCGTCCGCTGGTGTCGATGACGGCAGCCGAGATCAGCGCATATTTCTGAAAGCGCAGTGCGACTTCTTCTTGATCCATGTCGACCGGGATCAGCGTCTGTTCGCGCCGCATGACATCGGAAATCGGCACGTCGCGCTGCGACCGCAAGATCCAGCTGAGCTGGCAGGTGCCGATGGGATGATAAAAGGGATCGACGACAAAGATTTCCCAGAAATTGGTCGTCAGTTCGCCGTCTTCGCGCAGCATGTCGATGACATTGCCGACGGTGACATGTTCGGGAATGGCGACCAGGTCGCGCTGCATCAACCGCCCGGCGGTTTCCTCGCCATAAGACAGCGCGACCTCGATCGCCGCGCGATCCTCGGGGTCAAGCGCGTCGAGCACGGCCTGCTGCTCGTCGGCTTCCATGTCCTCGATAATGGCGACAGCGTCATCGGTATCGAGTTCGGACGCGATTTCGGCAACTTGCTCTGGCGCGAGCAAATCGATCAGATCCTCGCGCACATAATCATTCATTTCGGCCAGCACATCGGGCGACAGCAGATCGCCCAGCACGCGCGCCAGCACCGGCCGTTCGTCGGCGTGCGCCAGTTCGAACAGATCGGCGATATCGGCGGGGTGGAGACGGCCGACGCGTTCGCGCACGGCCTCCACCGCGCCCGCCTCCGCCAGATCGAGCGTCTCGCGGACGAATTGCGGTTTCAGCCGGTCGTCGTCGTCAAAATTATTGGCGGGGTCGGTGATGTTGGCCGGATCGCGGTCGTCGGGCGGAGCCGACGCAGGGGAAAGATGATCGGTCATCGCATGTTCCCCTTCTTGGTCCGGCAGGCGTCAACAGGCTGATCGGCTCGTGCGCCGCCCATATGCCCCGCCACTGGCAAAGGCAACTTTCTTTCGCCACCATGATTTTGCGGCTGGCAAGCGGCGCCGGGACGGCTATGGGCGGGCAAAGCACAAGGAGAATTGCCATGACCGCCACCACCCTGACTTTCACGCTGGACACCGGCGATGTCGTCATCCAGCTGCGCCCCGATCTGGCGCCATTGCACGTCGAACGCATCGCGAGCCTTGCCAACGACGGCTTCTATGACGGCGTGGTGTTTCACCGCGTGATCGACGGTTTCATGGCGCAGGGCGGTGATCCGACCGGTTCGGGCATGGGCGGCTCGCCGCTGCCCGACCTGCCCGCCGAGTTCAATGCCGAACCGCATGTGCGCGGCACATGTTCGATGGCGCGCAGCAGCAGCCCGAACAGCGCAAACAGCCAATTTTTCATCTGCTTCGATGATGCAGGCTTCCTCAACCGGCAATATACGGTCTGGGGTCAGGTGACGTCGGGCATGGAACATGTCGACGCGTTGCCCAAGGGCGAGCCGCCGCGCGCGCCGGGCAAGATCGTCAAAGCCGTTGCGGCCTAATCCGCAAGAAACCCGTTCAGGCGTTCGACGGCGGCAATCCAGTCGGTCTTGAACGCCTGGACGACCTGTCCCGCCGACTGCGCTTCGTTCATCAATCCGACGCCCTGACCGACCCAATAGGTGGCGAGTGCGGCGGCACCGTCGTGGCCGCCTTGCGATAATTTGTCGACCTTGCGCAGCGCGGGTTCGCTGACCAGTGATTGCAGCGGCATGGGGAGCGGCTTGGGTGCGCCCTCCGCTTCCCACGCGTCGGTCCATGGCGAACGCAGCTGGCGTGATGGTTTGCCGGTGCGGCTGCGCGAGCGGACCGTGTCGCGCGACGACGCGGCGAGCATCTTGGCCTTCACCACTGGATTGGTCTCGGCCTCTGCCGTGGTAAGCCACACCGAACCGCACCATGCGCCGTGCGCGCCCATCGCCATCGCCGCCGCCATCTGGCCGCCGGTGACGATGCCGCCCGCCGCCAGTATCGGTGTGTCGTCGCCAATCGCCGCGAGCGCCGCTGCGATTTCGGGGACGAGCACGATGGTGGCGATCTCGCCGCAATGCCCACCCGCTTCGCCGCCCGCCGCCACCAAAATGTCAACGCCCGCGCGCACCTGCGCCAACGCATGGTCGCGCGTCCCGACCAGCGCGGCGACCGGCACATTGTGGCGCTTGCCCAGTGCCAGCATCAGCGGCGGCGGCACGCCCAGTGCGTTGGCAATCAGGCCAATGGGGTGGCGGAATGCGACTTCGAGCAGTCGCGCCGCGCCATCCTCGCGCATATTGTCGCCAAGACTGGTTCCGGTTTCACGCGCCAGCGCCAATTCCCCCGCTTCAACGCCATGGCGTAACAGGATGCCGGCAACAAAATCGCGATGTTCCTGTGGAACGGCCAGTTTCGCCCCACCATCGCCGTCGTCCTTACCCGCAAAGCTGTTGGGCACGATCAGGTCGACGCCATAAGGCCGCCCGCCAATATGCGCGTCAATCCACGCCAGTTCCTCTTCCAGCCGTTCGGGCGGAAGCGATGCCGCGCCGAACACGCCCATGCCGCCGGCTTTTGACACGGCGACGACGACATCGCGGCAATGCGAAAAGGCGAGCAGGGGAAATTCGATGCCCAGCATCGCGCAAATGGGTGATTTCATGGCGGGTCCTCTCGCGCACATTTCAGGCTCTCCTTACGTAAACGTCAAGTTGATTTGCGCCCGTCCTTGGCTATCGCTCAACGCGATGAACGCATTCACCCTCGACGGATTCGATCTGCCCGCCTTTGTGCGCTCCACGCTGGCGGAGGATTTGGGCAGCGGCGGCGACATCACGTCGCAGGCGACGATTCCTGCCGACGCACGCTTTGCCGGGGTAATGGACAGCCGCGACCCGATCATTGTCGCGGGCTTGCCACTGGCCGAAGCCTTTTTTCGCGCGCTCGACCCCGACATGATGATCGAGGCGCTGGTGGGGGAGGGCGACCGTGTGCCCGCCGGGA
>JBEGPL010000276.1:0-10805 GCA_041181445.1 Pseudomonadota bacterium | reverse complement strand
AAAATGCCCGACCCGCGCGGCGGGATCGCCATCGATCTGGGCGATCATGGCGTGCTGCCCACGCTGGCGCTGAACAAGGACGAACGTCGCGGCAAGGTGCAAGACGCCTATGCCGCCAAGGCGCTGGCCGACGCGGCTGAACATTGGCGGCTGCTCTATGTCGCGCTGACCCGCGCCGAACGGATGCTGGTTGTCACCGGCACGCTGGGCGCGACCGACAAGGATATTCCCGGCACCAGCTGGTACCGCGCGGTCGCCGACACGCTGGACAGCATGGACGGTGTGCGGGCGGCGCCCGATGCGCGCTGGGGCGACACCCGCGTGCTGCTCAGCGGTGGCGGGCCGTGGCGCAGCAAGACCGCGCCGGACACCAAGGCACAAGTCGCGCTTCCCGACTGGGTGCGCCGCGATGCGCCGCAGGAAGCCCGCCCGCCGCGCCCGCTCGCGCCGTCGCGGATCGGCGTTGACGATGCGGGCGATGCCCCGCCTGATCCGGCGCGGGTGGTGGCGGCGGCGCGCGGGCGCTTGATGCACAGCCTGTTCGAACGGCTGCCCGACGTTGCGCCGGACGCCCGCGCGGTTGCCGCACGGCGCTGGCTCGGCCGCCACGCGCCGGAATTGGCTGCCGATGCGGCGGACGCGATGGTGGCCGAGGTGCTGGGCGTGCTGGCCGACCCGGCCCACGCCGCTTTGTTCGCGCCCGGCACGCTGGCCGAAGTGCCGCTGACCGCCGTCGTCGATGGCGTGGTGATCAGCGGCATCGTTGACCGGTTGCTGGTGGCCGACGCGGCCGTTCATGTCGTCGATTATAAGACGGGGCTGTTCGTACCGTCGGACGCCAGTGCCGTTGCGCCGGCCTATTTGCGCCAGATGGCGGCTTATCATGCCGCGCTGGGTGTCATTTTTCCCGGCCGCACCGTGACGGCGTCGCTGCTCTACACCGCGGGGCCGCGGCTGATCACGCTCGAAGCCTCAATGCTGACCGCGCACAAGCCGCACTATGCCGACGACAACAAAAGCTAGGACTTGAGGGGCGGCGTCAACGCGCTTACCTATGACATCGACCGGCACGCTGCCGACCGCATTTTGACTGGAGACAAATTATGGGCACGATTGCCATTTCCGACGCCAGCTTTGCCGACGATGTGCTGAACGCAGGTAAACCTGTGCTTGTCGATTTCTGGGCCGAATGGTGCGGCCCGTGCAAGATGATCGGCCCCGCGCTGGAGGAAATCGCCGACGAGCTGGCCGGTCAGGTGGTGATCGCCAAGCTCAACATCGACGACCACCCCGATGCGCCTGCGAAATATGGTGTGCGCGGTATTCCGACGATGATCCTGTTCAAGGACGGCGCGGCGGCGGCAACCAAGGTCGGTGCCGCCCCCAAAAGCGCGCTCAAGGGCTGGCTGGAGGGTGAACTCTAACAGGTCCCGACCCCTAACTCCGATAATCGGCGTTGATGCTGATGTAGCCATGGGTCAGGTCGCACGTCCACACGGTCGCGCGGCCGGAGCCCAGCCCCAGATCGACGCCGATGTCGACCTCTGATCCCGAAAGGTGCGCGGCAACCGGGGCTTCGTCATAGCCGGGAACGACGCGGCCCTGTGCCGCGACTTCGGTCGCGCCGAAACGGATGCTCAGCCGGTCGCGGTCGGCGGGTTCGCCCGCCTTGCCCACTGCCATGACGACGCGGCCCCAATTGGCGTCGCCGCCCGCGATCGCGGTCTTGACCAGCGGCGAATTGGCGATGCTCATGCCGATGCGGTGCGCGCTGGCGTCGCTTTCCGCACCCGTCACGGTGATGCCGATCAACTTTGACGCGCCTTCGCCGTCGCGCACCACAAGCTGCGCCAGATCACGGCACAGCGCCGACAGCGCGGCGGCAAAGGCATCGGCCCCGGCATCATCGGCGCACGTCAATTCGGCATTGCCCGCCGCGCCGGTGGCAAAGGCGAGCACCGTGTCGCTGGTTGACGTGTCGCTGTCGACGGTGATGCACGAAAAACTGCGCTTGTTCGCGGCGCTCAGGCAGGCTTGGAGGAACGCGGGCGACACCGCGGCGTCCGTGAAGACATAGCCGAGCATCGTCGCCATGTCGGGCGCGATCATCCCCGACCCTTTGATGATGCCAACCAGATTGACGCGGACATCGCCGACCATCGCGCTGGCGTGCGCGGCCTTGGCAAATGTGTCGGTCGTCATGATTGTGGCGGCAGCGGATTCCCAGTCGCACGGGGCCGCGCCGAACGCCGCCGCCAGCCCGGCTTCAGCCTTGTCCAGCGGCAACGGCACGCCGATGACGCCGGTCGAGGCCGGGAAAATCTGATCGGGTGGGCAATCCAGATGCGCGGCGACGCGCGACACCATCGACCCGGCGGCTTCGCGGCCCTGATCGCCGGTAAAGGCGTTGCTGTTGCCCGCGTTGACGATCATCGCACGCGCGCGCCCCTGCGCCAGATGGGCGCGGCACAGTTCGACCTCGGGGGAGGCGCAGCGGCTCTGCGTCAGCACCCCCGCGACGGCGGTGCCCGGGGCCAGTTCGATCAGTGTCAGGTCGGCGCGGTCCCATGCTTTATACCCGGCGCGCGCGATGCGGCGCGTCACCCCGCCGATTTCGGGCAGGGCGGGAAAGCGGGCGGGCGCGAGCGGCGAGCGGGCGCCGGTTGGACGTTGAGCGGTCATGCCGCGCGGTCTAGCCGTCCGCGCCGCCGCCGACAAGTTCGCGCGCCGTGAGCAGTTCGATCGCCGCCACGGTGATCAGAAAGGCGGCATAGGCGGCGATCATGTTGGGCAACAGCAACGGCACGCCGGTGAACAGCATCGCATCATTGCCGCCGGGCACCATCGCCGCACCACCGCCCATCAGCAGCCCGCCGGCAGCTGCGCGCGTCCATTGGCGCGCGTTGCCGGGCGCCATTCGCCAACGCCCCGCGCGCACGGTGGCGATCAGCATGCCCGTGATGACGGCGGCAAAGCCTGCTGCGCCGGTCTGCCAGCCCGCCACATGTCCGGCCGCCAGTTCAACCAGAAAGCCGGTGTAGGGCCAGTGGGCATCGAGCGCGAAAAGCAGTCCCGAAGCCGTGCCGATGACCAGCATCGCGGCCAGTGGCGGCCAGCCGCTGCGCGTGCGGCCTGTTCCGGCACGAACCCGGATATACCAGCCAAGCAGCAGTGCAGCGGGCGCCGCGATGGCGGCAATCGTCGCGGGGGTCACAGCGGCCAATGGCGACGCCAGCGTCATGGCCATTGGCGCCGCGACCGGCATTGCCCACAACGCGCCCAGCACCATCGCCGCCAGCGTCGCCAGCCGCGACAGGTCTCCCGCGGTCAGCGCCGCCAGCGTGCCCATTGCGCAATGGCCATTCAGGCTGGCCCCGACGCCAAACAGGATGCCGCCGCCGACCGCAGCCAAGGTCAGCGGCCGCGCCATGATCGCGGCAAAGGCGTCGATGCCAAATCCGCGCGCCGCCGCCATTGTCAGCATCGCCGTCAGCGCGGCGAGCGCAAAGCCCGCCATCCGGTGCGCGCGGCGGTTGCGGATAAATTCGCGCACCCCGCGCACCGCACACACGCTGGTCCGCTGGCTGGCATAGCCGATCAGCACCAGCAAAGCCGCGACCACAAAGGGGGACCAGGTAAGATTGGTCATCGCGGCGCTGCCACCGCGATCAGGCAGGAATGCCGCTGATCGCTTTCACCTCCATAAAGTCCTTCAGCCCGTAAAGCCCGCCTTCGCGGCCGTTGCCCGATTGCTTGTACCCGCCAAAGGGCGCGCCGGGGCCGGGGCCCCAAGCGTTGACCGCGACCATACCGGCCCGCAGCCGGGGGGCGACCAGCGCAGCCTTGGCGGGATCGCCCGACACCACCGCCGACAGGCCATATTCGGTGTCGTTGGCAATGCTGACCGCCTGATCAATCGTGTCATATTCCATGATTGTCGCAACCGGGCCGAACACTTCTTCGCGGGCGATGCGCATGTCGGGGGTGACACCCGAAAAGACCGTCGGCTTGACATAATAGCCGCGATTGACGTTGCTGGGCAGACCGGTTCCGCCGGTTTCCAGCGTCGCGCCTTCGTCGATCGCCGACTGGATCAGCCCCTGAATCTTGTCGAACTGCGTCTTGTTGACGACCGGGCCGATGTGCATGCCATCCTGCATTGGATCGCCGACGCTGGTCGCATCGAACATGCCCTTGATGAAGGCTGTGGCTTCTTCGACGCGGTCTTTTTGGACCAATATGCGCGTCGGCGCGATGCAGCTTTGGCCTGAATTGACCAATACGCCCTGCACCGTCGGCGGCAACACGGTGGCGAAATCGGCGTCGGGCAGGACGATGTTGGGCGATTTTCCGCCCAGTTCCTGATGCACGCGCTTGACCGTGTCGGCGGCGGCCTTTGCCACCAATATGCCCGCGCGGGTCGACCCGGTAAAGCTGACCATGTCGACGCCGGGGTGTGACGAAATCGCCGCGCCGACGGTCGCGCCGTCGCCCTGGACGAGGTTGAACACCCCTGGCGGCACACCCGCCGCGTCCATGATCTCGGCAAAGATAGTCGCGTTGCCCGGACATTCTTCCGACGGCTTCAGGACCATGCAATTGCCGCCCGCCAGTGCCGGCGCGACTTTGAGCGCGATCTGGTTGAGCGGCCAGTTCCACGGCGTGATCATGCCGACGACGCCCATCGGTTCATAGGCGACGATGCCGTTGGGATAGCGGTCGGTGAAACTGAAATCCTTGAGCGCGTCGATGGTGCCCAAAAAGCCGCCAATGCCCGCACCGACCTGCGCCGTGCCCGCGAACGACAGCGGCGCGCCCATTTCGGTGGCCATCGATTGCGCCAGATCGGCGCCGCGCTTTTTATACTCGGCAACGATACGGCTCAGCAGATCGAGCCGCTCCTCGCGCGTCGTCTGACTGAACGCCGGAAAAGCGGCCTTTGCCGCCGCAACAGCGGCATCGACATCGGCCTTGGTGCCCAGTGTGATTTCGGTGCACGCCTCTTCGGTGGCGGGGTTGATCACCTGATGCGGCGCGCCGCCGATGCTGTCGACCCATTGGCCGTTGATGTAATTTTGTTTCAGGTGGGTCAGATGGTCGGACATGGGTTCGGCTCCTGCGTGCGGAATGATTCGGGTGTGGCGCGCAAAGTGGCGACGCGCGTTGCAAGATGCAACCCGTCAGTGATCGCGATCATCGTCGACGTCGCCCGCCCGCCCATTCGTCCTGCGGCGGGCTCAACTGGCCGCATGGCACTTTCCTACCGCGCCGCCGGATGCTGTGACCGGGGCAACAAGGGGTCCGGCGGACGATTCGTCACCGACCAGACCCTGAAAACAACAACCGCCAACCAGGGTCGCACCTTCGATGACAATCTTTGCACGCATTTCGGCGCTGGTCGCCGCGGT
Organism: Pseudomonadota bacterium; assembly: GCA_041181445.1. Taxonomy (GTDB): domain Bacteria; phylum Pseudomonadota; class Alphaproteobacteria; order Sphingomonadales; family Sphingomonadaceae; genus Sphingopyxis. Next base: position 5,397 of record JBEGPL010000276.1, on the reverse strand, counting down.
CACGCTGGCGCTGGCGCCGATGGTGGCGAATGCCGGCGGTTACCTGCAATGTGTGCCGTTCGCGCGCGCCGAATCGGGCGTCAACCTTTACGGAAATGCCGAAACATGGTGGCAACAGGCGGCGGGCAAATATGACCGCGGCACGCAACCGCGCGTCGGCGCGGTGCTCGCCATGCCGGGCACCCGCGCGATGCCGCTGGGTCATGTTGCCGTGGTCAGCAAGATCATCTCCGACCGCGAAATCCTGATCAGCCATTCGAACTGGTCGCCGATCAATGGTCGCCGTGGTCAGGTTGAACGCAATGTCCGCGCGATTGATGTGTCGGCGGCGGGCGACTGGAGCCAGGTGCGTATCTGGTATCGTCCGATTGGCGATCTGGGACTGCGCACCAATCCGGTGTCGGGCTTTATCTATCCGGCGAGCGACGGCAATGGTTCGGGCCGCCGCGCCTTTGGCCCCGACTTTGGTCCCGGCTGGACTCCCGGCAACGGGCTGGGCGCGGTCATCGCGACCATCGATTCCGAATAGGCAAAGTCGCACAACCGACTGCGAACGGGCGGTTGGGGACGGGCCGACTTATTCAGCCGACGGGTCGTCGTCGGCTTTGGCAATATCCTCGAACCAGGCCTCGACCGGACCCGACAATTTGATTGTCATCGACTGACCGAAACGGTCCTTTGACTTGCCCGCAGCGACGCGGATCCAGCCTTCCGAAATATTATATTCCTCGACATCGGTACGAACTTTATCCTTGAACCGGATGCCGATGCCACGTTCCAGCGCCGCCATGTCAAAATGCGGCGATCGCGGGTTGATGGACAAATGGTCGGGGGGCGTGTCGGTCATCGCAGTCATTCTCCTTGTTGGCGCGCGCTAGGCCGAACAAGCGCGCAAATCAAGCGGATGTGCGTGTGCGCATGGTCACTGGCCACTGGCACCTTGACGGGTTAGGAGGCTTGGCGACCAGAGGGAACCGCCATGCTGTCACGACATAAAATGAGCCTGTTGGCCGTGCTGACGGTGCTGATGCCGGGGACTGCTGTGCCGTGTCGCGCGCAAACCACGCCGTCCAGCGCCGATGCCGTCACCCTCGACCCCGCCGCCATCCTGTCGCGGCTGGACCGGTTGATCTCGGTCCCGCGTGAGGCGCGTCCGGCCGCCGCTGTGCAGGTCGTGGCTGACGTCGCCGCCCGGTTCGACGCGCTGCCGCCCGACGAACTCGACCGGCTGGCGTGGCGGATGTGGGCGGCGATGCGCGGCACGGGTCTGGCCGACGCCGACCGTGCGCCCGTGTTGCGCGCCATGACCGACGCCGCGCGCGCCGCCGACACGCGCGGCGACAACGTGGCTGCGTTGTTCTTTCATGGCTGGATGGTGGCGGGCGTGCCGCCGGAACAACGGCTGGGGCAAGCGCGCGAGGCGCATCGCCGTGCGGCCGCCGAAGGCGCACTGGAGGCGGGGCCCGCGCGTCGCGCGCGCTTGGCTATCGTCGATGAGACCCGTGCGCTGAACGAAAGCGGAGCGTCGGACGAAGCCTATCGAGCACTCGGCGACACCGTCAGCGAACTGGACGCTGCCGGGCTTCGCACGCTCGACACCGACATGTTGCGCGGGCTCGCCGAAAGCGCCGCGCTGACCGGCAATGGGGCACAGTCGGACATGTTGTTTGCCGCACTCATCGCACAGTCCGCCGCCGCCGCGTCGTCGCCGCGCCGTGACCGCGACCTGCAATTGCTCAACAATCAATGGAGCTATTACCTCAACCTCCAGCGCCGCTTTGCCGACGCCGAGGCGCCGGGCCTGATCGCGGCCACAATGGCCGAAACGCAGCTCGGTCGACCCGACATCCGCACGCAAAAGGCGCGGTACAATTATGCGCTGGCGCTGCTGGGACAGGGCAAGGCGCAAAGCGCGGCTCCTTTTTTCGAAGAGGCGCTGCCGCTGCAACTGGCCGAGGAAAAACTCTGGTCGCAGGGCGAGGCCGACACGGTCATCCTGCTCACCACGCTGGCGCGCGCGCGCGCGCAACTGCCCGGACGTGGCGGTGATGCGCTCGATGCCGCCGCCGATGCCGCCGACCGTGTTCGCCGACGGCAAGCGGCGCGGCTGGACAGCGGCACCGCGCCGGGCGGCGACCCCGCCGTCGCCGCGCTGTCACGCGCGATGGGCACCGGCACGCGGCGCGACCCGCTGGCGGCGGCCTATGACATGGTCCTCTTTGCCGGATGGGCGGCGCGGGCGGAGCGCAAGGATGCGCTGGGTTCCGCCTTCGTCGCGGCGCAGGATTTGACCTTGTCCGATGCGGGCAGCGCGATCAACGCGGCGGCGGCGCGCGACGTTGCGGGCGACGGTGCGCTGGGCGAACTGGTGCGCCAGCGACAGGACGGCGCGGCGCGGATCAAGGCGCTGGCCGCGTCCTATCGCGACGCCGCGCTGGGCACGGACCGCGCGGCGGCAGAGGCCGTGCGCGCCCGGCTGGCGGCGGAAGCTGCGGCGCTGGCGGCGCTCGATGCAGCGCTCGCCCGCGATTTTCCGGCTTATGATACGCTGGTGTCTCCCAGCGCCGTGGCGGTCGGTGACGCGCAAAAGGCGCTGTCCGTCGACGAAGCGCTGCTCATGCTCGTCCCGTCAGAGGCCGATCTCTATGTCTTTGCACTGTCCGCGAAAAAAACGCACTGGCACCGTATCGACGGCGGCGCGGCAAGCGTCGCGACCCTGTCAGCGCGACTGACCTGCCGCGTCGACGAAGCGACATGCTCGGCCGCCGACTATAACGACGTCGTTGCGGCGGAAGGCATCGGCGGGGTTCAGCCGATCGATGACCGCTACCCGCGTTACGACCGGGCGGCGGCCTATCAACTCTATCAAAGCCTGATCGCACCGGCACGGTCCGCGCTGCCCGACGGTGCGCGCGTCTATGTCGTTGCGGGCGGGCCGGTGGCGGGCTTTCCGCTCGCCGCGCTGGTCGCCAGCGCGCCCACGGGCGATCCGCAGGCAGGCGACGCCGCGACGTTGCAAGCCACCGACTGGCTGGGCGACCATTACCGGTTTGTGACCCTGCCATCGGTCGCGGCGCTGGCGCTGGCACCGCGCAGGAGTGGCGGCGCGACCGGTGACCGGCTGGTTGCGTATGGCGATCCGCTGCTGCTGGGCAGCGGGACGGCAGCGGGCGCGCGCGGTGCCGGTGGAACACGTCAACGCGGCGGGGTGAGCGTGCGCAGCGGCGGACTGGCGGCGATCAAGGCGGGCAAGACCAGCGGCATGGTTGACCGGCTGCGCGCGCTCGACCCGCTGCCCGGTACGCGCGTCGAACTCACCCGCATCGCCGCCGTGCTGGCGGCGGGCAAGGGGCTGCGGCTGGGTGCCGATGCGACCGAACATGCGGTCAAAGCCGATACCGCGCTCGCCACCGCCGACACGGTGGTGTTCGCCACCCATGGTTTGTTGCCGGGCGAGATGGGCGCGGGGTCCGAACCGGGGCTAGTGCTCACCCCGCCGCCGGTGGCGAGTGATGACGACGACGGTCTGCTGACCGCTGGCGAGGCGGCGCAATTGTCGCTGTCGGCGCATTTCGTCGTGCTCTCCGCGTGCAACACCGCCAATCCGGGGACCAGTCTGACGCCGTGGAACGGCGGCGGCGGCGAGTCGCTGTCGGCCCTTGCGCGCAGCTTTCTTTATGCCGGGGCGGGCAATCTGCTCGCGACCCACTGGCGCGTTGCCGACGATGCCACCGCCGCGCTGACCGTCGAGATATTGGGCAACCGCGCCGCCACCCCGGCGCGCGCGCTGGGCGATGCGATGGCGGCGATCCGCACCGGCACGCGTGCCGACGGGTCGGCGGTGGAGGGCTGGGCCCCGCACTGGGCGCACCCCGCGAGCTGGGCACCGTTCGCGCTGATCACGAACCGCGACCGGTGAGCCCGCCCGCCGCTCTCCACCATGACGCGATCATCCTGGGCGCCGGCGGCGCCGGGTTGATGTGCGCCGCGCAGGCGGGCCAGCGCGGGCGGCGCGTGCTGGTGATCGACCACGCCGATGCGCCGGGCAAGAAAATCCTGATTTCGGGCGGCGGCCGCTGTAACTTTACCAACGTCAACGCGACCAGCGGTTTTGCGGCGGACCGCTATCTGTCGGCCAACGCGCATTTCGCCAAATCGGCGCTCGGGCGCTACACGCCCGCCGATTTCATCGACCTGGTCCGCGCGCACGGCATCGCCTTTCACGAAAAAACGCTGGGGCAATTATTCTGCGACGGCAGCGCGCGCCAGATTGTCGCGATGCTGTTGGCGGAGTGCGACAAGGCGGGTCAGGCGGGCGGGGCGGTCGATTTCCATTATGGCGAGGGCGTCACCGCCGTCGATCATGCAGGCGGCGATTACCGCGTCACCGTCGGCGGCCAGACCCATGTCGCGCCGTCGCTGGTGGTCGCCACCGGCGGGCCAAGCATCCCCAAAATGGGAGCGAGCGGCTTTGCCTATGACCTCGCCCGCCGCTTTGGCCTCAAAGTTGTCGAGCCGCGCCCCGCGCTGGTGCCGCTGACGCTGGGCGGCGACGATGTGCTGTTCCGCGAATTGTCGGGTGTGTCGGCGGATGTGGTCGCGAAACATGGCCGGACCGGCTTTGCCGAGGCCGCGCTGTTCACGCACCGCGGCCTGTCCGGCCCGGCGATCCTCCAGATCAGCAGCTACTGGCGGCCCGGCGACGCGATCGGCATCGATTTTCTGCCCGGCGTAGACGGCGGCGCGATGCTGGTCGCCGCCAAGCGCGCGGCGCCGCGCTCGTCGGTCCGCGCGGTGCTCGACCGCCACCTGTCGGCGCGGCTGGCCGACGCGCTGGCCGGGCGCATTGCGCTGGCGGGCAATCTGGCGGACCAGAGCGACGCCAAACTGGCGGCGGCGGGCGCGCGCTTAAGCAACTGGCGCTTCACCCCGAACGGCAGCGAAGGCTATGCCAAGGCCGAAGTGACATTGGGCGGCGTCAGCACCGCCGACCTGTCGCAACAAACACTCGAAGCCCGCCGCGTCCCCGGCCTGTTCGTCATCGGCGAAGCGGTCGACGTCACCGGCTGGCTGGGTGGCTATAACTTCCAATGGGCGTGGGCGAGCGGCGTCGCAGCGGGGGAAGGGGTTTAGGGGGGGGGCACTACCCTGCCTACTGCAAGGCGGCACGATAGCTTGTTGGCTGCAATGTAAGATAGCTCGAGAGTGGAGGGCGAACCTCAAAACCGGCGGGCTGAGTTGCGAAGTCGTGGAGCCGCATCAATCGAAATTCGTCTGGCCTTTCCTCACTAAACTGTCGTTCATTCTCGCTCAGAAAGAACGGCGTTTTTGCCGGGCCGTTTGTCGTTTTGACTTCGATCAGGCGCACTGATCCATCAATGGAGAATGATGCTATGT
>JBEGPL010000275.1:0-7385 GCA_041181445.1 Pseudomonadota bacterium | reverse complement strand
TCCAGCCCCATTTCCTCCAGCGCGATGCTGACTTTCCAGCCGTTGGGGGTCGGCCAATAATGCAAGTCGATCATTTCCTGTCCTTTTTGCTTTGAGCAGCAAATTCAGCCTCAAACTCGGCCTCCATCGCGGTGTCAAACCGCGCCAATGCACCCGCATCGACAAAAGCGTTCGCGTCGCCCGCCTCCAGCCGCGCGCGCTTTTCGTGCAGGTCAAAGAAGAAATCATGGTTCGCCAGAAAGACATCGGCGTCGCGCGTGCGCAGCTTGTCGAACGTCGCGCGAAACGCCGCGACCATGCCGGGATAGGCTTCGGGGACGAGCGATTGCTCCGCCACGGTCGCGCTGCAATGGAAAAAGGCTTTGTGTGCCGCGCCATCCGCGCCCTTGACCGGCATCGACCAGCTGGTGCAGCCCGGTGAATGGCCGGGCGTCATGTGCGCCGTCAGCGTAACGTTGCCCACGCGCACGACATCACCCTCGCCCACCACGCGGTCGACGCGGATGGGCGGAAAGGCGATGCCCTTGGCAGGACCATGCTCGACCATCCCAGCCTCCAGGAAAGGCTTGTCGCCCGCGCTCGCCGCCATCACCGCGCCGCTCGCACGCTGAAGCGCCGCCAAGCCGCCCGCATGGTCAAAATGCGCGTGGCTGTTGAGCAGATATTTGACGTCGCGAATGTCAAAGCCCAGCGCCTTGATGTTGGCGATGATCTGCGGCGGGCTTTGCGGCACCACGCCGTCGATCAGAATATGGCCCTTTGGGTCGGTAATCAGCCACGCGCTGATCGTGCGGGTGCCGACATAGTGGATGTTGCCCATGACCGTGAACGGCGCCATCGGGTCGTTCCAGCCGTTCGCCGTCACCCAGCTGAGCGGGGCGGCGGTGGTCGCCGCATCAATCACCGCATCGCTGGCCAGCGGCGCGCCGCGCGCACCCGCCCCCGCGCCCGCATCCATCGCGCATGACGCGAGTGCCAGTGCCGGCATTATGACCGCGAGCGTCCGCATCACTTCGCTTTCTCCCAATATTGGTCGCGCAGCAGCCGCTTATAGAGTTTTCCGGTGTCGTGGCGCGGCAGCTGAGCCATGAAGTCGATGCGCCGCGGGATCTTCACCCCCGACAATTTCGTCCGCGCATAGGCCATCAGCTCGTCGCGCAGCGCATCGCCCGCGCCAGCCATGTCGACCGGTTGGACCACCGCGACCACTTCCTCGCCCATATCCTCGTGCGGGCCGCCAATCACAGCCACATCCTGGACCAGCGGATGGGTGACGAGGTGATTTTCAATCTCCTGTGGATAGATGTTCACCCCGCCCGAAATAATCATGATGCTCTTTCGGTCGGTCAGGAACAAGAACCGGTCTTCGTCGATCCAGCCGACATCGCCCAGCGTCGACCAGCGCCGCGAATTGCGGCTCGACGCCGTTTTTTCAGGATCATCATGATATTCGAACTGGCTTTCGCCTTCAAAATAGACGGTGCCCTCGCCGCGCACCGGCAGTTCGGTTTCATTGTCCTCATCCATGATATGGATGGTGCAGTTGATCGCCTGACCGACCGAACCCGCGCCTTCGCGGTCGGCAAGCCGCAGCCAGTTTTCCGACCCGATATGGGTAAAGCCATTGCCTTCGGACCCGGCATAATATTCCTCGATCACCGGCCCCCACCAATCGATCATCGCGCGCTTCACCGGCACCGGGCACGGCGCGGCGGCATGAATGGCGCAATCGAGCGATGAGAGGTCGTATTTGCGGCGGATATCGTCTGGCAGTTTCAGCATCCGGATGAAATGTGTCGGCACCCATTGGCTGGTCGTCACGCGATAGCGTTCGATGTACGCCAGCGCGGCTTCGGGATCGAACTTCTTCATCAGCACCACCGTGCCGCCGGTGCGGTGCACCGTCATCGACCAGCGCAGCGGCGCCGCATGATACAGCGGCGCAGGCGACAGATAGACGCTGTCGGGGCGAAAACGGAATAGCAGCATTGCGATGCCGAGCAGATTGTTCCCCGCCGCGATGTTCGGATCCTCGGGCAACGGAATCCGCACACCCTTTGGCCGCCCGGTGGTGCCCGACGAATAAAGCATGTCGACCCCGGCGCGCTCGTCGGCGACCGGGACGGCGGGCATCGCCGCGACCGCATCCTCCCAACAGGCAAAGCCGGGAATGTCACCGCCCAGCGAAAAGCGCGCAACATCGCGCGTCAACGCCTGTGCCGCCGCCGACAGGCTGGCCGACACGACCAATATCTTTGCACCCGAATTTTCGAGTATATAGTCGGTTTCGTCCTGCGTCAGCCGCGACGAGATGCACACATAACGCAGGCCCGACCGCTGAGCGCCCCAAGTCAGGCCATAATAGTCGGGTGTGTTGTCGAGCATGAAGGCAACGACATCCTCATGCCCCAGCCCGTGCGCGCGGAACAGTTGTGCGGCGCGGTTCGATGCCTCGTCCATTTCGCGGTACGTGACCACCCGGCCGGTTTCGGCGACGATGATTGCGGCTTTGTCGGGGGTGCTGGCGGCGTGAACGCTGGGGTGCATGCGGGCGAAATCCTCTGCTGACGAATCCAATTCTGGCGACTGGTCACCATGGGATAGCGGGCCGACGGGTTGCAATCCAGCACCGATCAACTACCGCTCTCAGCCATGGACGATCGCCTGCCCCCCGACGCCGATTTCGACCCCGTGACGCTGATCCGGATGATGGCGAAGAACGGCCACAACCGGCTGATGGGGACACAATATTACGGCCATGGCCCGGGCTGGTGCCAGCTTGCCCTGCCTTATGACACGCGGCTGGCGCGCGACGCCGACAGCGGCATATTGGCGTCCGGCCCGATTTTCACGCTGATGGACATGGCGACCAGCCTGTCGATCTGGCTCAAGACCGGCGTATTCCAGCCGCAGGCGACGATGGACCTGCGCGTCGATTATCTGCGCCCCGCCGAACCGGGCAAGACCATAATCGGTCATGGCGAATGCTATCATGTCAGCCGCCGGGTCGCGTTTGTGCGCGGCCACGCCCACGACGGCGACCCCGACCGGCCGGTCGCGCACGTCGCCGGGACTTATTTTTTCACGGCGCGTTAGGGCAAGTCACCTTCGGTAGCGGCGGTTGCGGCGGTTGCGGCTGCCGCCGGCGCCGTCACCGCAGGAACCGTTGTTGCCGGCGTCGACGCGACCATCGCCGCAGCCGGCGGCCGCGACAAATGCCACCAGCATACCAGCATTATTGTGGTCGATATCGCCTCGATCAGCAGCGCCTGGCTGATTTGCGCTGTCAACGCATCGCCGCCCATCGTCAGGCCATATATCCGCCCGACAAAGGCCGTGCCGAACAGCGCGGCGGGCACCCACAGCGCACGCAACGCGCCGGGGACCAGCGCGCCATAAAGCGCACCCCCCGCCGACACGAGGAAAAAGGCGGCCAGGTCGGCGCGCAGCGTGTTGGTTCCGGTTGAATCGCCGAACACGCCGAACATGCTGACCCAGTAATCGGGGTTCAAAAAGCCGCGCGCGCCCATCAGACCGAAAAACGCGGCCCACAGGATGAGGACTCCGCGAAGCACCCAGTTCAGCATGTCTTTTCCCCTCGGCTGCCGTGTGCAGCGCCGCCCGCCGCCACCGGGGCATATTGTGGCACGCGCTTGATCCAGATCAAGGATTAATCGCGGCGCGCCCGTCATGGCGGTGCAGCACCCACCCCGGGGCGCGTGAAAGGAACCAAGACATGTCCGCCCACCTTCTCCAATTTCCCGTTCTGCTCTTTGCGTTCATGATGGCGGCGTTCATTGCCGTGCTGTTGCCGGTGGCGGTGCACGACGCGATGCACAAATGACTCTGTTCGTTTCGCCACCTCCGGCGGACTTGTTTTGAATTTCTGTGCCGGATAAGCTCGCCGCCTGAGCAAAAGGACGGCCATGGCAATGAAAGCATCAAACTGGCCGTCAACGCGGCTTTTGTTGGGCCTTGGTCCGCTTTTGGCGCTCATGATCGCCAGCGCGGCGCATGCCGAAACAGCGGCAGTTCCCTGCAATGCCAATCCGGCGGCGCTGCCGGTGACCGTTTTCGAAGCTGCGCGGATCATCACGATGGAGCCGAGCGCACCCACCGCGCGCTTTGTTGCGGTTCGCGGTGATGTCATCCTGGGAGCCGCCGACACGCTGGCCGACTTGTCGCCTTGGAAGCCCTGTTCGGGCTGGACCGTTGATCGGCAATTTGCGCGCGACATTTTGATGCCGGGGCTTGTCGATCCCCACGTCCACCCGATGCAAGCGGCGGTGATGTACAACATCCCGTTCATCGCGCCCGATGACTGGGTCTTGCCGACCGGCAATTTCCCCGGCGCGCGCGCGCCCGCTGACTACCGGACCAAATTGCGCGCGATGCTGGCTGCCAGCGATGCCCGGCCTTTCATCACCTGGGGCCACCACAAATTATTTCACGGCAGCATTGATCGCGCCGAGTTGGACCTGATCGCGCCGGACCGGCCGGTCATCATTTGGCAGCGCAGTTTTCATGAGGTCATCATGAACAGCGCGGCGCTGCGCCATTATGGGCTGGATAGCGCAGCCGTCATCGCCGAAGAGATTGTACGGCACAAATCGGACCCGGCGCATGCCAATCTGGCGACGGGCGAATTTTCGGAAACCGCATTGCCCATCGCGCTCGACCGGATGCGGCCCGACATTCTGTCGCCCGAAAAGATTCGCGCCGGCTTTGCCGCGTTGCGTCAGAACATGTTGACCAGCGGCGTCACGACAACGTCCGACATGGGTACCGGCATTTTTGCCAATTTTGATACCGAAGCCGGGTTGATCCATGCCGCGTTTGAAACGCCCGACGGCGCCGCGCGGGTGATGTTGATGCCGATTGCGACCCAAATGCCCGCAGGTTTAACGCCCGACACTTGGATCGCCGACATTGCGGCGCGCTATGCCGGCCCGCACGTCCGTGTCGATCGCCGCGTCAAGATGCTCGCCGACGGCGCTTTCTTTGCGCAGAATATGATGATGGGCGCCCCCGGCTATGCCGACGGGCATGAGGGAAAATGGATCATGCCACCCGAAGTGGTCCGTGCCATGGCGACGCAATTCTGGGACGCCGGGTTTGACCTGCACATCCATGTCAACGGCGACCGCGGCGTCGACACCGTGCTCGACACGATCGACACGCTCGCACCGCGCCGCGGCCAGACAATAACGCTGGAACATTTGGGATATTCGACCGAGGCACAGAACCGCCGGATTGCCCGCGCCGGGCTTATGGTGTCGGCCCAGCCCAACTATATCCGCGTCCTGGGCGATGCCTATGCTGAAAACGGCCTTGGCCCGGACCGGGCGGCCGCGATCAACCGGCTCGGTTCGCTGGAGGCAAAGGGCGTAACGCTCGGCCTGCACAGCGACTTTAACATGGCCCCCATCGATCCGCTCTATCTGGCATGGATTGCCACCAACCGCATGACGATCAACGGAAATATCAAGGCGCCGACCGAACGGATCAGCCTGGACAAGGCCTTGCGCGCGATCACGGTCGAGGCGGCACAGGTCATCGGCATGGATGCCATGATCGGGTCGATTGCGAGCGGGAAAAAGGCTGACTTCACGGTGCTCGACCGCGACCCATATGTGGTCGGCACCGCGCGGCTTCGCGACATTCGCGTCAAGGCGGTCGTTTTCGAGGGCGTGGTCCATGCGGCGGCGGTGCGGCCATGAAGGACCTGGGATTTGAGCCCCGAGATCAAGAATGATGGCGCGTCACCTGTTCGCACTGACACTGGCCATATCGGCGGCGCCTGCCGCTGCTGTGACGACGACCGCCGACCCCGCGCCGATGACCGGTGACAGTTTCGACCAGCTCTCCGTCGCGCTGATGCTGGCCGACCAGTGCAAATCCTATCGCGGTTTTGAATTCACCGGCGTGCACGGCGCGTGGAAACGCGCATGGGCAACGTCCGGCGCGCAGGCGGCAATGGCCAAGGCCGAAGCCGAAGCCGCCAAAATGTCGCCCGATCCTGCACGCGCCGACGCCGCCGGCAATGCCAGCCGCGGGGCGCACTCCGCTGGACTGCGCGAACGCGCCCGCACGCTCGGCTGTGCGGGCGGCATCACCTATCTGCAAAACGGCATGGTCGCCGCCTACACCGAAATGGGCGCGCATATGACCACCGCCTGGACCTATCGCGCGCAGGCCAATGTCGCGCCCGGCTTCACGGCACTGACTGCCGAAGAGAAAAATATCGTTGCCGCTTTCGTGACGACAGGCAAAGCGGAATTTGGCACCAACTGGCCGGGCATGGAGGCGCGATTCAATGCCGAGGCACAGCGCAAACTCGCGGCCATGTCCACCCTGCACCCTGACATCATTGCCGCGACCGCAATGGGCGATCAGCGCGAAATCTTTGCCGCAATCCGTATGGAATCGGCGATCAACACGGCAGGCTACACCGCGCGCGGCGCGATTGTTCCGGATGGCTCACCCTATGGCCTTGCAACATTGTCGATCGGCAAGGACGGCACTGCGCCGATGCTTCTTGCCGCGCCGCCCAAGGCGATCGGCATTGGCGCGGCGGACACGTCGTCCCCGCGCGGCTATATCGCCTTTGCCATCCGCCGCGATGGCAGCGGCGTGATCGGCCTGTTCGGCGAAGATGTCGCTGCGCGCAGCACGCTGAGCGGCGGGGCGCAAGGCAGCACGCAACCGCGCACAGCTGGCACCGCGACGACCGACGACTGCCCGTTCCAGAAATGCTTCAACATCCCGGCCGACCGCATGAAACTCTATGCCGATGCGCGCGCTGGCGAAAGGATCAGCGTCTTCGCGTCGACGCTGGCGGTAGCCGTGCCGCCGGCTGATAGCTATGCGGCGCTGAAAATCGACGCGAGCGCGATCAAGGCGTTGCTGGCCCATAAGGGCGGTTGAACAGGCGCCGCCTACCCCTCATCCCCCATCCGCAGCGCCGCGATGAACGCTTCTTGCGGGATGCTGACATTGCCATATTCGCGCATCCGCGCCTTGCCCTTTTTCTGCTTTTCCAGCAGCTTTTTCTTGCGGCTGGCGTCGCCGCCATAGCATTTGGCGGTCACGTCCTTGCGCATTGCGGCGATGGTTTCGCGGGCGATGACCTTGCCGCCGATTGCCGCCTGAATCGGGATTTTGAACAGGTGGCGGGGGATCAGATCCTTCAGCCGTTCGCACATGCCGCGCCCGCGCGCCTCCGCCGTGCCGCGGTGGACGATCATGCTGAGCGCGTCGACCGGGTCGCCGTTGACCAGCACGCTCATCTTGACCAGGTCGCCCTCGCGGTGCCCGATCTGATGGTAATCGAACGACGCATAGCCGCGTGATATGCTCTTCAGCCGGTCGTAAAAATCGAACAC
>JBEGPL010000274.1:0-3029 GCA_041181445.1 Pseudomonadota bacterium | reverse complement strand
GGGAATCGATGCCCTATGATGTGGTAATTGTCGGCGGCGGACCCGCAGGGCTGGCCAGTGCCATCCGGCTTAAACAGATTAATCCCGACATCAGCGTGTGCATCTTGGAAAAAGGGTCGGAAGTCGGCGCGCACATTTTATCAGGCGCGGTCGTCGATCCCAAGGCGCTCGACGAATTGCTGCCCGACTGGCGGACGATGGACTGTCCGATGGCGGCGACGCCGGTGACCGATAACCAGCATTGGGTGCTCAGCGCCCAACGCAAATGGTCGGTGCCGCATTTTCTGGCCCCGCCCTTTATGAACAATAAGGGGACTTATACCGGCAGTCTGGGCAGCCTGTGCCGTTGGCTGGCGGGGCAGGCGGAAAATCTGGGGGTCGAAATCTTCCCCGGTTTTCCTGCAGCCGAAATTCTCTATCACGACGACGGGTCGGTCAAGGGCGTCGCGACTGGCGAAATGGGGATCGCACGCGACGGCAGCCACAAGGGCGATTATCAGCCGGGGCTCGAACTGCACGCCAAATATACATTATTTGCCGAGGGCGCCCGCGGCCACCTCACCAAATTGGTCAAGGCGCGCTTTGATCTGGAGGCGGGTGCGCAGCCGCAAGTCTATGGCATTGGGCTCAAGGAATTGTGGGACATTGATCCTGAAAACCACGCACCCGGCCGCGTCATCCATACGCAGGGCTGGCCTGTAAAGGATGACGACGGTTTTGGTGGCGGCTTTCTCTATCATCAGGAAAATGGCCAGGTTGCGCTGGGTTATGTCGTGTGGCTGGGTTATGCGAACCCCTATCTTTCGCCGTTTGAAAGTTTTCAGCAGTGGAAGACGCACCCTGAAATCGCAAAGATACTGAAAGGCGGCCGTCGTGTGTCCTATGGTGCGCGCGCGATTTGCGACGGCGGCTGGCAATCGGTGCCCAAACTGGCTTTTCCCGGCGGCGCGTTGATCGGTTGCGGCGCAGGCTTCCTGAATGTGCCGCGCATCAAGGGCAGCCATACGGCGATGAAAAGCGGGATGATGGCCGCCGAAGCGGCGGCGGCAGCGTTGGCGGCGGATCGAGGCGGCGACACGCTGGACGCCTATACTGCGGCGTATGAAGCGAGCTGGGTCTATAAAGAATTGCGCATGGTCCGCAATTTTGAGCCCATCATCGCGAAATTCGGTGGCACATTTGGCACTCTGATCGCGGGGGCGAACCTGTGGCTCGAATATCTGGGCTTGCGCCTGCCGTTCACAATGAAGCATCGCCGCGATGGCGAAAAGACCGGTCGTGCGGATCTCTATCAGCCGATCACCTATCCGAAGCCCGACAATCAGTTGAGCTTTGACAGACTCTCGTCGGTTGCGCTGTCCTTTACCAATCATGCCGAAGACCAGCCCATCCATCTCCAGATCATCGATCCAGCGATTCCCGTTGCCGTCAATCTGGCGCAGTTCGCCGGGCCAGAGGCGCGTTATTGCCCTGCGGGCGTCTATGAATTTCTGGGCGTGGAGGAGGGCAAGCCCCGGCTCCAGATCAACGCGCAAAACTGCGTCCATTGCAAGACGTGCGACATCAAGGATGCAACCCAGAACATCAATTGGGTGACGCCCGAAGGTGGGGGAGGCCCCAATTACCCGAACATGTAAGCACGCGCTGTTGCTGGTGGGGATGGCTGCGTTGGCAAGTGCCAGTGCTGCGCCCGCCCATGCAGCGCGTGAAAATGTTGCCGCCGACAGCTTCCGCCTGAACGCACAGGCCGCCGCCGTGCTGGCGCGCGAGAGCAGCGATGCGCGCGCCGCCTATGCTGCGCTGCTGCGCCACTATAGCATCGACCCCGAACGCCCCGGTTTGCGCGCGGACGTGCTGCGATATGCGGTGCTGACCGGCGACCGCGCCCGCGCCACAGCCGTCAGCGAGATATTGTGGACCAATGGCAGCCGCAGCATGGAAATTCGCGCGATCCTGATCGCCGAAGCCACGCAGCGCGGTGATTGGAAGCGGGTCCGCGAATTGGCCGGTCCCGCGACCGACAAGGTGCGCACCGCGGGCAGTCTGCTCGGCGATGTCATCGACGGCTGGGTCGATGTGGCGCAGCGCGGCCAGAATCCCGGATCTCGATTGCGCGCACGGACCGAATCGCGTGGCAGCAGTGCAGTGATGCAGGCGGTGATGGCCAGCATCCTGCTGACGGGCGGCGATGTGGCGGGCGCGGCCGAGATTGCCGACCGCATCGACCTTAACGATGACGAAGCGCGCAGCACGGCGCGGCGGCTGGTCCCGCAATTTGCCGCACGCGGGGGGGCGGAGAGCGCTGAAGCGCTGACCGCGCGGCTCGACATTGTCGAACCACAGTCGCGCGATGAAGCCGAATTGGCGCGCACAGCCCCAGGCAAGATCACGGCGGCGCAGGGTATCGCGGCCTGGCTTGGCCTGGTCGCGCGCGGATCGGATAATCCGGTTGGCACCAACCGCCGCGCCGCGCTCGCGTTCGCACGTTCGGCGGTTTGGCTGGCGCCGCGCGATCCGCAACTGCGGCTGGTGCTGGCCAATCTGCTGGCGAACGAAGAGCAGCCGGGCCTTGCGCTCGAAGCGCTGGCGATGGACGCGGCGGCGGAACCTGCGTTGATCGGCCTGCGCCGCGCGGAACTGATGGTTGCGGCGGGCGAAGTTGACGCGGGGTTGGCGCTGGCAGCGGCTTTGGCACAGCGGCCCGACACCACGCTCGACGCACAATTGCGCTATCTCAACCTGCTCAGGGGTCAGGAACGTACAGCCGACGCGGCGGTGGCGCTCGACGCGCTGCTGGGACTCGATGACGCCGAGGACAAGCTGTCCGCGCCATTGTTTGCCCAATTGCTCGTTGCGCGCGCCGAAATCCATCTGGCGAACAAGAATTGGGATGGAGCAAAGCCATTGCTTGACCAAGCGGTGGCCATTCAGGGCGACAATGCCGCCGTGCTGAACTTTGCGGGCTATTCGGCGATCGAGGCACGGCGCGACGTGGACGCCAGCTTTGCCTTGATTGAGCGCGCATTGCG
>JBEGPL010000273.1:0-2587 GCA_041181445.1 Pseudomonadota bacterium | reverse complement strand
CCCCAACTTAGCCGTTCGTGCTGAGGAGCCTTTTGCCATATGCGGCAAAAGGCGTCTCGAAGCATGAGCGGCGCGGCGCGTGCACCCTCGTCCTTCGACAGGCTCAGGACGAACGGGGCTGGCGTTTGCATATCAGGGAGGGCATTGGGCGCGATATGACAATGCGGATCATCTTTATGGGCACGCCGCCCTTTGCGGTGCCGACGCTGGCCGCGCTGGTCGCGGCGGGGCATGATGTGGCCGCGGTCTACAGCCAGCCGCCGCGCCCGGCCAATCGCGGCAAGCGCGAAACGCCGTCGGCGGTGCAGGCTTGGGCAGAAGCGCACGGTTTGCCGGTCTTGACCCCGCGCTCCTTGAAAACGGCCGACGAGCAAGCCGCCTTTGCTGCGCACGGCGCCGATGTCGCGGTGGTCGCCGCCTATGGCCTGATCCTGCCGCAGGCCATATTGGACGCCCCGCGTCATGGCTGCCTCAACGTCCACGGGTCGATCCTGCCGCGCTGGCGCGGCGCGGCGCCGGTGCAGCGCGCGATATTGGCGGGCGATGGCGAAACCGGCGTCACGATCATGCAGATGGACGCCGGGCTGGACACGGGTGCGATGCGGCTGGTGTCGCGCACCCCGGTCGCCGGCAAAAGCACGGGCGACCTGACCGGTGAACTGGCAGCGATGGGCGCGGACATGATGGTGCGCGTGCTCGATGACATGGGCGCGCATCCAACCGTCGACCAGCCCAGCGATGGCGTAACCTATGCCGCCAAAGTGGGGAAGGATGAGGCCCATGTCGATTTTCTGACCAGCGCAGTGCAGGTCGAACGCCAGTTGCGCGCATTTGATCCTGCACCCGGCGCATGGGTGATGCTCGACGGCGAACGCCACAAATTGCTGGCGTGCGATGTCGTGCACCCGGCCGACACGCTGCCCGGCGCAGCCCCGGGGACGTGCATCGATGACCGGTTGACCATCGCGTGCAACCCCGGCGCGGTGCGCATCACCCGCATCCAGCGCGCGGGCAAGCCGGTGATGGACGCGCGCGACTATCTGCGCGGACGCCCCGTGCCAGCGGGCACCCGGCTGGCATGACGGCAGCATCACCCATAAAAAGGAACAGACCCCATTTGCGGCTGAGGTCGCGTTTTGCGACGCCTCGGCTGTGCATTTCAAAAAAAGGGACTGTCCCTTTTTCTGGTCGGGCGGCGGCGCGGCGATGACCCGCTTTGCCATCACGGTCGAATATGACGGCCGCCCGTTCATGGGGTGGCAACGCCAGCCGCATGGGCCAAGCGTGCAGGCGGCGATCGAGGGCGCGCTCAACCGGATCACCGGCGAGACGCCTGCCGTGCTGAGCGCGGGTCGCACCGACGCGGGGGTCCATGCGCTGGCGATGCGCGCGCATTTCGACATCGCCAAAATCATCACGCCGTTCCACCTGTCGGAAGCGCTGAACGCCCAATTGCGCCCCGCCCCGGTCGCAATATTGGGATGCGAGGTGGTCGCCGACGACTGGCACGCGCGCTTTTCGTGCATCGGCCGCGCGTATGAATATCGCATCGTCAACCGCCGCGCGCCGCTGACGTGGGACAAGGGGCTGGCGTGGCAGATCGCCGCGCCGCTCGACGCGCGGGCGATGGACGATGCGGCACAGATATTGATCGGGCTGCACGACTTTACCACCTTCCGCTCGGCGCATTGTCAGGCGACCAGCGCGGTCAAGACGCTCGACCGGCTCGATGTCCACCGCGAGGGCGACACGATTCTGATCAGCGCCGCCGCGCGCAGTTTCCTGCACCATCAGGTCCGGTCGATGGTCGGTTGCCTGGCGCTGGTCGGTCAGGGGAAATGGCGTGCTGATGATCTGCGTGCCGCGCTGGCGGCGGCCGACCGCACCGCGCTGGGGCTGAATGCACCGCCCGACGGGCTGACGTTCATCAGCGCCGCTTATCCCTGAAACGAAAAGGGCGGCCCGCATGGACCGCCCCTTCCCTGCCGCGCCGCTTTCGCGGCACTCTGGCCGTCCTCAGACGACCTTTTCCGCATAATATTGCGGGGCATATTTGTTCAGAATTTCGAGGATTTTTGCCTGCGCCGACTTTTCGTCGGTTTCCTCCATCGCGCCCAGTTCGCGCGCCAGACGGCTCGACGCCGCTTCGAAAATCTGGCGTTCGGAATAGCTTTGCTCGGGCTGATCGTCGGCGCGGAAAAGGTCGCGGGTCACTTCCGCAATCGACACCAGATCGCCCGAGTTGATTTTCGCTTCATATTCCTGTGCCCGGCGCGACCACATGGTGCGCTTCACCTTTGGCTTGGTCTTGAGCACGTCGAGCGCTTCTTTCAGCGTCTTGTCCGACGACAGTTTGCGCATGCCGACGCTTTCCGCCTTGTTGGTCGGAACGCGCAGCGTCATCCGTTCCTTTTCAAAGCGCAGGACATAAAGTTCCAGCTGCATCCCGGCGATTTCGGACTTTTGCAGCTCGATCACGCGGCCCACCCCATGTTTGGGATACACAACATAATCACCAACGTCGAAAGACAGCAGCTTGGCAGTCATTTTAGTCCGTTCAATATGCTTGGTCCGGAGCCGATTGCGG
>JBEGPL010000272.1:0-4452 GCA_041181445.1 Pseudomonadota bacterium | reverse complement strand
AAAGGTCAAGGTGGTGCTGTACGGCAAGCGGGGGTGAGGGGCAGGGTCATCGTCGCCCCCGCGCAGGCGGGGGCCGGTAGCCTGAAAAAACCCGCGCCTGAAAAAACCCGCGGCGCGGCGTCATACATCCAGCGGCCCCTGCCTTCGCAGGGGCGACGGGCAGTTCTCTAGGGGCGACGGGCCATTCTCCGCGCATCGCGCCCCCCGCGCGCACATCAAAAAAGGGGCGATGGTTGCCCACCGCCCCTCTTTTTGTTGGCTGACGAACCCGAGGGTCCGTCATGCGTCCGAACTTAGAGTTCGGCGCTCACGTCGTTGAACGTGCCCGACACGCCGTTACCAACGGCGCCCATCGCGGTGATGCCGGCGACGGCGATCAGAGCAGCGATCAGGCCATATTCGATTGCGGTCGCGGCTTTGACGTCGCGAGCGAGCTTTTTCAAAAACTTCATAACTGGTCTCCTTTGTTTAACATGACTTACCCGGTTGACACTTCTGGTCTTCGTCAACGACCCAACAGCTAATCCAAACTTCTTGCCAAATTCTTAACGGCGAAACTTTTGGACTGTTTTTATCTGTCCCGTTACAGGACACCCGTTGCCTGATCGCTGACGTTATTCCACATGTTGATCGTCGCAGTCCCCGTACCCTGAATCGCGATCGACGCAGCGAGGAAGATAAGGGCAAGAATCAGCCCATATTCGACTGCGGTTGCGGCCCTGGTCGACCGCAACAGCTTTTTTAATTTGGTCATCGTTCCGCTCCACCAACGGGTGTAGTTCCTGAGTTTTCACGGTATGAAGAGGAAAGGTTAACAATTGGTGCCGCGCCCGATGTCTGATTTTGTTGAATTATTGCCCGTCGTGGCGGTGGCGCTGGTCGACCGCGACGGCCGCGTGCTGGTGCAGCAACGCCCGGCCGGCGGCAGCATGGCGGGGCTGTGGGAATTTCCCGGCGGCAAAGTTGAACCGGGTGAAACGCCGGAGGCGGCGCTGGTGCGCGAACTGGCCGAGGAACTGGGCATCGACGTCAGCGCCGATTGCCTGGCCCCCGCCTGTTTCGCCAGCGCGCCGCTGGAGGGCCGCCATTTGCTGCTGCTGCTGTTCGTGTGCCGCAAATGGTCCGGATTGGTGACCGCGCAGCACGCCGCCGCGCTGCAATGGGTGCGCCCGCTGGCGCTGCACAATCTGGACATGCCGCCGGCCGACAAACCGCTGATCGGCCTGCTGGAGGCGTTGGTGTGACGCGGGGGCGTTACGCCGCCGCTTTACGCCGCCGCCTTGGCCCGTTCGGTCATTTCCTGATTGAGCATTTCGGCGAGCAGGAACGCCAGTTCGAGTGACTGGCCGGCGTTGAGCCGCGGGTCGCAATGGGTGTGGTAGCGGTCGGCCAGATCCATTTGCGTGACGTCCATCGTGCCGCCGGTACATTCGGTGACATTCTGGCCGGTCATTTCGATGTGGATGCCGCCGCCGTGCGTGCCTTCGGCGCGGTGCACCGCGAAAAAGCCGCGCACTTCGCCCAATATCCGGTCGAACGGGCGCGTTTTATAGCCATTGTTGGTCTTGACGACATTGCCGTGCATCGGGTCGCACGACCAGATGACGGGGTGGCCCGACGCCTTGACCGCGCGCACCAGCTTGGGCAGCCCCGCCTCGATCTTGTCATGGCCGTAACGCGTAATCAGCGTCATCCGGCCGGGCACATGGTTCGGATTGAGCGTGTCGAGCATGTCGAGCAGCGCGTCGGGTTCCAGGCTGGGGCCGCATTTCATGCCAATCGGGTTGCCGATGCCGCGCAGATATTCGATGTGCGCCGATCCCTTGAACCGGGTGCGATCACCGACCCACAACATGTGCGCCGACGTGTCATACCAGCCGCCGGTCAGGCTGTCCTGCCGCGTCATTGCCTGTTCATAGGGGAGCAGCAACGCTTCGTGGCTGGTGTAAAATGACGTGCCCTTGATTTGCGGCACGGTGTCGGGGGTGACGCCGCACGCCGCCATGAAGGCCAGCGCTTCGCTGATCCGTTCGGCGGTTTCGCGATATTTCTTGGCCCACGGGCTGCGGTCCATGAAATCATGCGTCCACGCATTGACCTGTTGCAGATTGGCATAGCCGCCGCCGGCAAAGGCGCGCAGCAGGTTGAGCGTCGACGCCGACTGGTTATACGCCTTCACCATGCGCTGCGGGTCGGGCTGGCGGCCCTTTTCCTCGAACGCGATGTCGTTGATGATGTCGCCATAATAGCTGGGCAGCGCGACGCCGTCCTGTTCCTCGACATCGGACGAGCGCGGCTTGGCGAATTGCCCGGCCATCCGGCCGATTTTGACCACCGGCATGCGCGATGCAAAGGTCAGCACCACCGCCATCTGGAGCAGGACGCGAAACGTGTCGCGGATATTGTCGGGGTGAAATTCGGCAAAGCTTTCGGCGCAATCGCCGCCTTGCAGCAGAAAGGATTCGCCCGCGACAACGCGCGCCAGATCCGACGTCAAATTGCGCGCCTCGCCCGCGAACACCAGCGGCGGATAATGCGACAGTTCGGCCTCGGCCGCGGCGAGCGCAGCGGCGTCGGCGTAAACGGGCAAATGCTTTGCCTGTTTGCTGCGCCAGCTGTCGGGTTTCCAGTTTTGCGTCATAACCTATGCATCCAAACGTCGTCCGGCCCGCGCCTGTGGCGGAGTTTCGCCCGGCGGGCAAGCAAAAGGCGCGTGTGTCCGCCATGTGAATAGCCGATATGCGGGGGGAGGGGTATCATGCTTTGGCGGGTGCGCCGCAAAGTTGCCGTTGCGGGCGGGCCGCGCCGCGCTATGCTGGCGGCCATGATCATCCTGCACGGTATTCCCAATTGCGACACGGTGAAAAAGGCGCGGGGCTGGCTCGACGCGCACGGCATCGCGTATCGCTTTCATGATTTTCGCAAGGACGGGCTGGACGCGGCGACGCTGACTGATTGGGTCGACGCGTTGGGGTGGGACGTCGTGCTGAACCGGGCGGGGACGACATTCCGCCAGCTCGACGCCGCCGACAAGGCCGACATGGATGCCGACCGCGCGACTCAGCTGATGCTGGCGGCCCCGGCGATGATCAAACGGCCGGTGGTGACCGGCGCGGGCGCGCCGTTCGTCGGGTTCAAACCCGAAATCTGGGCGGCGCGGTTCGCGAAAACATGAAGCGCTGGCGGGGCGCGGCGCTGGCCGGGCTCTGGCTCGGCGCGTGCACGGTGACACCGCCGCCCAAAGGATCGACAATGACCGCCACCCCGCACGCCGACCACCACCCGATCATCATCGCGCATCGCGGCGCATCGGGCGAGCGGCCCGAACATACGATCGCCAGCTATACGCTCGCGATCGCACAGGGCGCCGACTATATCGAGCCCGATCTGGTGCTGACCAAGGATGGCGTGCTGGTCGCGCGGCACGAAAATGAGATTTCGGAAACGACCGATGTCGCCGCGCACGCCGAATTTGCGGATCGCAAGGCGACCAAGACCATCGACGGCGAAAAAATGACCGGCTGGTTCACCGAAGATTTCACGCTGGCCGAACTGAGGACGTTGCGGGCGAAGGAACGGTTGCCGCTGCTGCGCCCCGCCAACACCGCCTATGACGGCCAATTCGCGATCCCGACCTTTGAAGAGATATTGGAACTGGCGCGCGCCAAGTCGGCGGAAACGGGGCGCGCCATCGGCGTCTATCCCGAAACCAAACACCCCGGTTATTTCGCGTCGATTGGCCTGCCGCACGATGCGCCGATGCTGGCGCTGCTGACGCGTTTTGGCCACACGGCGCGCGCCGACCCGGTGTTTATCCAGAGCTTTGAGGTCGGCAATCTGGTGGCGCTGCGCGGCAAGACCAGGCTGCGGCTGATCCAGTTGATGGATGACAAGGGGCATCCCGCCGACCAGCCCGACCTGAACTATCCCGCCATGGCGACCCCGGCAGGGCTGAAGGGCGTTGCGGCCTATGCCGACGGCATCGGCGTGGCCAAGGCAATGGTCATCCCGCGCACGCTGACCGGCCAAATGGGGTCGCCGACGACGCTGGTCGCCGACGCGCATGCGGCGGGGCTGGCGGTCCATATCTGGACCCTGCGGCGCGAGAATTACTTCCTGCCGCTGGCCCAGAAATCGGGCATCGACCCGCGCGGCCACGGCGATCTGGTCGGCGAAATCCGCGCCTTTCTGGCCACCGGCATCGACGGGCTGTTCAGCGACAATGTGGCGGAGGCGGCGGCGGCGCGCGATCAGGCGGCGTCGGTGCCGTAACGGCGCAGCGTGCGGTTGAGGATCAGGATTGCGAATCCGATCAATAGCGTTGCCAGCAAATAGGGTGCGCCGGGGAAAAACAGGCCATTTTTGTCCGAATAGGCCCCGAATACACCGCTCATCATGGGTGGGCCGATGATGTAGGTAAGGTTGATAATGCTCGCGATTGCCCCCTGCAGT
>JBEGPL010000271.1:0-5893 GCA_041181445.1 Pseudomonadota bacterium | reverse complement strand
TTGCCGAAGGCGGCGGCTTTCTGACTATCGAACCGGATGCGCCCGCGCCCGACATCCAGCTCCATTATTTTCCGGTCGCGCTGGAAGATCATGGTCGCACCATGGTCAAGGAACATGGTTTCAGTTGCCATGTCTGTGTGCTGCGCCCGCACAGCCATGGCACGGTGCGGCTGGCATCGGCGGATGCGACCGCTGCGCCGCTGATCGACCCGGCGTTTCTGTCGGACCCGCGCGATCTTGATCTGCTCAAAAAAGGCATCAAGGTGGCTTACCGCATCATGGATTCGCCGCCGCTGACGCAATATCAAGGGCGCGACCGGCACCCGGTTGACCTTGATGATGATGCCGCGCTGGAGGCGATGATCCGCGACCGCGCCGACACCATCTATCACGCCGTCGGCACCGCGCGGATGGGCGCGGATGCAGATGCCGTGTGCGACACGCGGCTGCGCGTGCGCGGCGTCACCGGACTCTATGTCGCCGACGCCAGTGTGATGCCAAAGCTGATTTCGGGCAACACCAACGCACCGTCGATCATGATCGGCGAACGCGTGGCGGACTTCATCAAGGACGATCTTTCCGCTTAACGCGCTGTTTGCATGATTGGATTTATATATTATCCCTCGTTCCAGATGGGGGAATTATTCATGACCAGTTCGCGCGAAATTGCTTTTGTAACCAGCACCGCAATGACCTGCCTGTTCATCCTGAGTGGCTGTTCGATGGGCGGCGACCCCGCGCAGGAAGAACCCGTGGCGCTGAAGGAAGGCCAATATAAGGTCGTCTTGACCGGCAATAGATCGGGACTCGGCGGCCTGGTCCCGACCAAGCCCGCCGACGAAGGCAGTGTCTGCATCCGTGCCGGTTATGATGAGGGCAATGTGGCAACTCTGGCGAAGCAGTATCTCGCCTTCACGCCGGAATGCGCGCATAGCGCGAAAGAACGCGTGGGCAATGCGGTCGCGGGAACCGTCACCTGTCCGCTCGGGCCGGACCTGCCGAACATGAGCGGGTCGATCACGACCGAATATAAGGGATCGATCGGTACCGAATCGATTGAAATCGCCGGTCAGATGAAGATGGACATTCCCAAGCAGATCCTCGCCAACAGCGGCGATGCATCGCCCGAAGAGATGCAGGCGGGGATCGACGCGATGGAAGATGTCGTGATCAGCGTGAAGGCCGAACGCACGGGGGATTGCAGCTAGGCCCGCAGCACGCAAAAAAACGGGCCGGGATTTGCATCCCGGCCCAGCCTTTCAGGCTCTCCCCTCCTGAAACTCGAAGCGCGTATATGACTCGTTTCGCGGCGCTTTGAAAGCGAAAAATGAAGCCGCGATGAATGGGGCAATGCGGACGCGTGCCCACGGCGCTTCGGCCGCCAAAAATCGGCCGGATCCTGATGGACCCGGCCGAGGTGGTTCGCAGGAGGAACCTGGTTGTGGGGACGCTCGCCAGACCTTTTGACAGGCAGGGAGAGCCGGGCGGCGGGCGCCCCCAAAGGCGTCAGTAATTATAGGCGCGTTCGCCATGTTCGGACAGGTCGAGCCCTTCGCGTTCGGCCTCTTCGCTGGGACGCAGACCCATGGTCAGTTTCAACCCGTAAAAGAGCACAGCCGAAACGGCGCCGGTCCACAATACGGTGGTGCCAACCGCCCACAGCTGCGACACAAATTGCCCCGACATGCTGTATTCGCCCGCAACATAGGGGAACACGGTATAATCGAGCCAGCCCTGACCGCCGAGCGCGGGATCGGCGACGACCGCGGTGCCAAGTGCACCGATGATCCCGCCAACGCCGTGCACGCCGAACACGTCGAGCGTGTCGTCATATTTCAGCTTGTTCTTCACCACCGCGACGAACAGGTAACAGCCGAGCGCGGCGGCAAAGCCGAGCAGGATCGACGTCATCGGGGCGGCAAAGCCGCTGGCCGGGGTGATCGCGACCAGACCCGCCACCGCACCGGTGACCGCGCCGAGCAGCGACGGCTTGCCGTGGTGGAATTGTTCGATCAGGCACCATGCGACCGCGGCACCCGCCGTGGCGACAAAGGTGTTGATGAACGCCAGCGCGGCAATGCCGTTCGATTCAAGGTTGGACCCGGCGTTGAAACCGAACCAGCCCACCCACAGCAGCGACGCGCCGATCATCGTCATGGTCAGGCTGTGTGGCGGCGTGGCTTCCTTGCCGAAACCGACGCGCTTGCCGACGATCAGACAGCCGACGAGGCCCGCGATCCCGGCGTTGATATGCACCACCGTGCCGCCGGCAAAGTCGAGCGCGGCCTTGCCCCACAGGAAACCCATGTCGGTCGGCGCATCGATCAGATAGTCGGGTCCCGCCCAATACCACACCATGTGCGCAATCGGGAAATAGGCCAGCGTCAGCCACAGCACCGTGAAAATCATCAGCGGCGCGAACTTGATGCGTTCGGCGAACGCCCCGACAATCAGCGCCGGGGTGATGCACGCGAATGTCATCTGGAAGATGACGAATGCATATTCGGGAATATAGACATTGTTGCTGAACGTGGCGGCATAGGTCGAAACGCTGACGCCTTTCAGGAATATCTTGTCAAGGCTGCCAATGTACGGCGCGAGCGCGCTGTCGCCGCCGCTGGTGAACGCCAGGCTATAGCCATAGGTGACCCAGACGAGCGCCGCGACGCTGACAATCATGAACACCTGCATCAGCAGGCTCAGCATGTTTTTGGTGCGCACGAGACCGCCGTAAAACAGCGCGAGCGCGGGGATCGACATCAACAGGACCAGCGCCGACGAAATCAGCATCCAGGTGGTGTCGCCCTTGTCGACCATGCCCGCCTGTGCGGCGGCAAAGGCGGCGTCGGAGGCCTTGATTGGCCCATCAGCCGCGGGTGCGGGAGCGGCGACCGCGGTCGCGGCCTCCTGTGCCCAGACGGGCAGCGCGGCGAACATCGACAGGCTGATCGCCCCCGTTGCCCCCGCCAGATTGCGTAACAGCTTCATTGCGTTCCCCTTTGCTTGTCTTAAAGCGCCGCGTCGCCGGTCTCGCCGGTGCGGATGCGCACGGCCTGACCCACGTCGAGCACGAAAATCTTGCCGTCGCCGATCGATCCGGTGCCGGCGGTTTGTTGCAGCGTTTCGACCGCGCGCTCGGCGAGCGCGTCGTCGCAGACGAGTTCGATTTTGACCTTGGGCACCATGTTGGTCGAATATTCGGCGCCGCGGTAAATTTCAGTCTGGCCCTTCTGGCGGCCAAAGCCTTTGACTTCGGTGACGGTCATGCCGTTGATGCCCAAGCCGGTGAGGGCCTCGCGGACCTCGTCGAGCTTGAACGGTTTGATGATGGCGAGGATCAGCTTCATCGTTCCCCCTTTCGTGTTGAACCAATATTGCAACGCAACAAGCGTGCCATGTGGCGCGCGCCGCCGGATTCATGTGGCGCGGGTGGGCCATGCGACCGGCGGGGATGAAAATTGCGGCGGCGGCGCGCGCCGCCTGCTTATTTTTTGGGCAGGGCGAGCGCGGCCCAGACCGGAAAATGGTCTGATGCCCGCATCGCCAACGCACTTTTGTGCACACCGGCGTCAATAATGGCCAGGTCGGGCGAGGCAAAGATGCGGTCGAGCCGCGCCACCGGGCGCCGGGTGTGGAACGATGGGCCGGTGTCGGCCATGCGGTGGTGCTGACCAAATTCGCGCAAGGCCGCGCCGTGCGGCCGCCATTCATTCATGTCGCCCATCAACACGCTGGGCAGCGGAGCATGCGCCGCACCATGGCCGGCTCCATGATCCGCAAGCGCGCGCAGCACCGCGCCGGCCTGCATCCGGCGGCGCAGCCCCGACAGGTCGAGGTGCATCCCGACACAGCGGATGTACACCGGGCCGATCGCCAGTGTCGCCATCACCGCACCGCGCGGTTCGACGGTGGGCAGGCGGATCATGTGGCAATCGATGACGGCGATGCCGCGCCGGACGAGCAGGGCATTGCCGTGCCAGCCAATGCTGTGCGGGCGTTCGTCGATGTCAACCGGGCGATAATCGCTATGGTCCAGGAACATATGATAGGGGATGGCGCTGGCACGCGTGCCGAACCGCCGGTCGGCTTCCTGCAGCGCAATCACGTCGGCACCCAGTTCGTTGAGCACCGCCAGCACGCGGCCGGGGTCGCGCCGCCGGTCGAGCCCCACCCCCTTGCGGATATTGTAACTGGCCACTTTGAGAGTCTGCTGGGACAAATGGCTACCCTAAACCGCGTTCGTCCTGGGCTTGTCGAAGGACGATGATGGGCCCGCGAGCGCTTCGACAGGCTCAGCGCGAACGGACATAGAGAGGATTCTCAGTCCCCGGCGATGAAACGGTCGGTCGCCCGCGTCGGCAGCCCGTCGATGCTCGACGTGCGGCCCGCCAATTTGGCCACCCATGCGTCGGGGTCGGCCTGCGCATGATATTTTTTCAGCGTCTCGCGTTCATGGTCCATCGTCATCGCGGGGACACCCCAGCCGCAGCTCGTCTGGACGCTTTCAACGTCGATCAGGAAAATCTGGCGGGTGCCGGGGATCAGGGTGAAAGCCGCAGCAACTGCTTTCCAGTCGGCATCCTGCGGCAGCACGGCGCGCCCGCGCCCGTAGATGCGCAGGATCAGCGCGCTGCGGTCGAACGCGCAGAACATGATGGTGATGCGGCCATCGGCGGCCAGATGCGCGTGGGTTTCATTGCCCGACCCGCCGAGGTCGAGATAGGCGACCTGGGTGGGTGAAAGGATGCGGAACGCATCATAGCCTTTGGGCGACAGGTTGATCCGCCCCTCGCTATGCGCGGTTGCGGTAAAAAACATCGGCTGCTTTTCGATGAAGGCGATGTGCTTTTCGGCGAGTGTGTCGGTGAAATCGGCCATCGACGAACAGTGCCAAAGCCCCGCCGCCGCGTCCAGCGCTAAAGATTCCGGGCTGTGCTCAACATTTGCTCCCGGGGATCGGGATGCCGAGCGGGCCCTTGCACGGTTTGGACTTGGCGTCGGGCGCGGGTGCGGCGTCGCCGCGCAGCGCCGCGTCGCCGATCAGGATCGATGTGAACGCGCGGAACCGGGCTTTGGCCGTCCATTCGATGGTCCACACGGCTTTCGGCGCTGTCGGTTTGGGCGGATAGGAAAAATTCTCCTCTGGCCCGAACGCATTCAGATTGCCGAACATCATCCCGCCCGCCGCCGCCTTGGCCTCGGCAGGGATAGCGCAGCTTGTCTGTGATGGCGGCATGACATTTTTCGCCGAGATTTGCCGCGCGACCTCGGCGGGCGGCAGCCAGCCCATGCCCTCGCTGAAATCACGGTTGTTCGCGCTCGTCCACATCACCATGTCGCCGCCCGAAGCGCCGCGATCCATGCCGCCCATCGCCCACGCCGCATAGCCGGTGGCAGTCGGCAGCGCGTTCCAGGCCAGCTGCACCGCGCCTGCGGCGTCGCTGCTCGTCACCTTCAACGCCGCCATATAGTCATTGGCGAGGGTGAAATTGATTTCAGGCGTGAAATTGCTGGTCACCCGCTGCGCGCCGATCAGCGAGGAACCGGCTTTGGGGTTTTTTCCGCCTTTGCCATTGGGCCACCACGCGGCGTTTTCGTTGCGTGCATCGGCGGCGGCGCGATAGCTTTCCATCGTCGCCGCACTGGGCATTGCCATCGGCGGCATTTTCGCGGTCGGCAATTTGGCGAAATCGAGGATGAAGGGCTGGCCCTTGGGCGCCCTGGCATTGCAGCCCCAGAAGATCAGCAGGCGGCCCTTGGGTTTTTCATAGGATGGATCAGGCCGATATTCGCGTTCGCGCGGCGTGCCGGGGACATCGCCGAGCAGCGGCACCGACTTGCCCATTTTGGCGGCAGGCAAAAAGAAATGCTCACCCTTTTCGGGCTGCGGCGC
>JBEGPL010000270.1:0-3923 GCA_041181445.1 Pseudomonadota bacterium | reverse complement strand
GAACATGCGGTCAGCAGTGGTGCTGTCAAGCGACTGGCGATTATAATCGACGATCCACCAGCAATTGCGGATGTCGTGCTTGTAACCCTCGATCAGGCATTCATAGATATTGCCTTCGTCGAGTTCGGCGTCACCCATCAGCGCAATCATGCGCCCGGCGTTCCCTTCGCCCATCTGGCCGTGCGCGATCAGATAATCCTGGACCAGACTGGCAAAGGCGGTCACGGCAACGCCCAGCCCCACCGATCCGGTGGAAAAATCGACCGAAATCCTGTCCTTGGTCCGCGACGGATAGCTTTGCGCACCACCAAGACCGCGAAATGATTCCAGCTGTTCGCGGCTCTGCATTCCCATCAGATAGTGGATCGCATGCAGCACCGGCCCCGCGTGCGGTTTGACCGCGACACGGTCCTGCGGGCGCAGCGCGTGAAAATACAGCGCCGTCATCAGCGTCGTGATCGAAGAACAACTGGCCTGATGCCCGCCGACCTTTAGCCCGTCGCGGCTCGGCCGGATATGATTGGCATTGTGTATGGTCCACGACGCCAGCCAGCGCAGCCGCGCCTCGACCATTTCCAGTTGGGCGATGTTGCGGCGGTCTAATTGCCCGGTCGGCACTTGTTTCTTCTTCAGCATGATTGCAGGTTTGCGACGGTTGGCACGCGGGCGCAAGGGACATGCCACCCAAAGCTTCGGCCAGCGGTTAAAGTTCGTGTTTGGGGAAATGGCGCACCCGGAACGATTCGAACGTCCGACCCTCAGATTCGTAGTCTGATGCTCTATCCAGCTGAGCTACGGGTGCGTGAGAAGCGGCCATTAGGGCCGCATTGGCAGAATCGCAACCTCTAATTTGCCGAATTGGCCGGGCGGCATGATGACGTGCGCCGGGCGCGGTCGATCGCGTCAAACGCCGACTTGTCAATGCGCGGGTCGGCCAGAACGCGGATCAGCGCAATCCCCTTGTCATGGTTCAGCCTGACCGGATCATAACCGACAGGTGGGCGCTGGCCCGCGCGAAAAAGTGCCAGCTTTGCGCTCGCCCCGCCGGTGTCGCGTGCGCTGCGCACCGCCGCGACATCGGTGCGTGCGTCGAAAATGCTGATCGACCAATAGGTGTCCGGCACCGCCTGAGCCTCGACGATGACCGGGCCGCCCGATACGTCGAATACGCAGCTGGCATATAAAAGATCGGGGCTGGGCCGCACAATCGGCTGGTTCGCAGCCGTTGCGGGCGCGCCAAAGGCAAAGCTGTTGACCGGCCCGCCGCTGCCAATTTTCTGCATCGCCGCCGCCATCAATGCATAGGGCGTCGCCAGCAACGTCGCCTGCCACGCCAGCGGGACCATGACCGCGCCAGCAATCAATGGGCCGATCCACCGCCGCGTCATGCGCAGCGTTCCTTGGTGATGCTGGGCAGGCGTGCACGCGCCGGGTCATCAAGTAACGCGCCCTGCGGATGATAAACGCGCAGCGTCAGGTCAAACGCCGAAACGCCGCCCGTCGGAATGAAGCCGTTCGTTTCGGCCGGAATATCGGGACCAACGCGAATCGCAAATTGCGCCGGCTTGCTTTCCATCATGATGAGGCTGCCGCTGCCCGCCGAATAGATGTTCGCGGCATTTGGCACCAGCCAGCCCTCACCCTGATAGAGCGTCAGGCTCCACCAGCGGGCGTCAAAAGCCGTTCCGCGAACAACATATGTGCAGCGCCCGTCGAGCGCCGCACCGCTGCTGTCAGTGCGCGCCTGATAATACATCGCTTCCTTTGCGGGCAGCGCGAGCAAGCCGAACAGCGCAACGCGCGCGCGCGCCAGTGCCGACGCATCCGCCGTCCCATTGTCGGTATTTGTCGACCATGGCCCGTTGATCACTTGCCGCCCCAGATCGGCGCTGCGCACCTGATAAATCGCCGCGCCGCCGCCGACAACAAGCCCCGTGACCACACACAGCGTATAGCGCAGCCAGCCCCTCATGGCACGGCAAAGGCGTGGGTGCCGACCCACGATCCAATTCCCGTCACCGGCGTCGTTGTCGACCAGTCGCCCTTGCACACCCCCGCGATCAGCGGGCTTTCGGCGGCGGCAACCGGGGCCAAAGCGGTGAAACCGCCGATCCGATATGCGCCACTGGCGTCCAGCCCCGCCTGAAAGTCAATGCGCGCGGTGCCAGCCGCACAGTCGGCTTCGACGCGGTGGAGGTAGCGCACGACCGCCGTCGTGGCCTCGGGCTGCTCCATCGCATATTGCACGGTGATGGTGCGGCGTCCGGGCGTCTCATAACCCGTGCTGATCTGGTCAATCAGCATCGCCGCGCGGGCCGGCGCGGCCCCAAAAAGACCCGCACGCGCCCATTCGCCCCCGGCGTCACTTTTTTCCACCGCACTGAGCGCCGCCAGCTTTTGCCGCGCATCGGCATCATGGTTGGCCATCGCCATCAGCAGCGCGTCACGCCGGTTGCCGTCACAGGCGATTTCCGCCGCCGTGCCCAGGTCCGACGTCGGGTTTATGCCCTGCATCGCGCCGTCGACCGGTTCGTCATAAATTGACACATTCTGAACCTCGAACCGCGCTGACAGCGCCGCATAGCTGCGCGCGCGGCAGTTGATGCGGTAACTGAATTGGACCTCGTCATATTCGCCCACCCCGGCGTCGCGCGGCGCGGCGCGCAGATAATGTCTGACGATGGTGACCAGATTGTCCCCGCTCGCGTCCGGTGCGCGCGGCGTTGCCATATAGATGACGGCGGGGTCGCCGTTCGCAAACTGCGTCGACACGATGTCCCAGTTCCAGTCGCCCTCGGCAGCCGCGGGACTGGCAATCAACAAAGCGGCAATCGCGGCAAAACAGACTCGCATCGCATTCCCCCGCCGCGAAACTAACCGCAACGCGCCGCGCCTGTCCAGCCTCAGCGCGCGCGCAGTGCGGCTTGCGCCGCTGCCAGCCGGGCAATCGGCACGCGGTACGGCGAGGCGCTAACATAATCGAGCCCGACACTTTCGCAAAAGGCAATGCTGGGCGCGTCGCCGCCATGTTCGCCGCAAATGCCCAATTTGATTTCGGCGCGGGTCTTGCGGCCACGGTCGGCGGCGATCTCGATCAATTGGCCGACGCCTTCGGTGTCGAGGCTGACAAACGGGTCGGCGACGAAAATGCCCTTGTCGACATAATGCGTCAGGAACCGGCTGGCATCGTCGCGGCTGATGCCGATCGTCGTCTGGGTCAGGTCGTTGGTGCCAAAGCTGAAAAACTCCGCCGTCGTCGCGATGTCGCCCGCCATCAGCGCGGCGCGCGGCAATTCGATCATCGTGCCGACCAGATAGGTCAGCGTGCGGCCTTTTGCAGCGAACACGGCGGTTGCCGCGCGGTCGATGATTGCCTTCATCAGGTCGAACTCGCGGCGCGTGGCGACAAGCGGCACCATGACTTCGGGGATCGGCGCCGCGCCGCTGGCGGCGGCGACATCGCACGCCGCTTCGAAAATTGCTTGCGCCTGCATTTCGTATATTTCGGGGTAGGTTACGCCCAGCCGGCAGCCACGGTGGCCCAGCATCGGGTTAAATTCGTGCAGCTCGCTGGCGCGCATTTTCAGTTTCTCGATGCCGACGCCCGCCGCCTCGGCGACTTCGGCGAAGTCTTCTTCCCGCGTCGGCAAAAATTCGTGCAGCGGCGGATCGAGCAAGCGAATGGTCACCGGCAATCCTGCCATCACATCGAAAATCTGGTGAAAATCGGCGCGCTGTTCGGGCAGCAACCGTGCCAGCGCGGCGCGGCGACCATCCTCGCTGTCGGCCAGGATCATCTGGCGCACGGCGGTGATCCGCGCCGCGTCAAAAAACATATGTTCGGTGCGGCACAAACCGACACCCTCCGCGCCGAAATCGCGCGCGGTGCGGCAATCGGCGGGGGTTTCGGCGTTGGCGCGCAC
>JBEGPL010000269.1:0-3243 GCA_041181445.1 Pseudomonadota bacterium | reverse complement strand
GATCAGGAATGCGATGCCATCGATCAGCGCGGCGTTGCCGTCGTCGGTGATGGTGATGCCCGTCAGCATCCGCAACGTCGCCTGATCATCGAGCGCGTCGCGCGGCATGGGCACGCGGTCGATGATATAGCCTTCGTCGGCATCCCAGATCAGGATGGCGCGGGCATTGGCCGATGCGGTGATGATCTGGCGGTCGTCCAGCGTCCACGCCGCCGCCTCGATCCCGCCGTCGGGCATCGCTTGCAACACGACTTTGGGCAGGATGACCGGATCATCGGCGGCCTGCACGCGGGTCGGCGCGCCCGCCAACAGCAGACATAGCAAAACCAATGCCCTGACCATGCGCACGCTGACTGTTTCCACCCGTCATTCCTAGCGCGACCCGGGCGGAGTGTGTCACAACTGCCGGGACGCGGCAAGATATGTCAGCGGGCTAAGCCAGCCGATAATCGGCCGTTATTTTGCCTGCTGCCGCCAGTTCGGCCTCGTGGCTTTCTTCGCGCCAGCCCTCGGCCAGGGCTTCGGCTTCCCATTGCTGCATCGCCGGGTGCGCGATCATCCTTTGCACCCATGCGCCGCTCGCAGCCCCGACATCCAGACCATAGGTCCGCACGCGCCACGCGACCGGCGCGAAAAAGGCGTCAGCCGCGCTGAATGTGTCGCCCGCCAGCCATGGCCCGCCAAAGCGCGTCAGTCCCTCGCTCCATAGCTCCTCCAGCCGCGCGATGTTGGCGCTGAGCGCCGCCGATGGGGCGCGTGGCTCGACCCGCACGCCGACATTCATCGTGCAATCACCCCGCAGCGCGGCAAAGCCGCTGTGCATCTCGCACGCCGCCGATTGCGCCCATGCGCGCGCCGCCGGATCGGCCGGCCAGACGCCGTCGTGGCGGTCGGCGAGATAGAGGATGATGCCCAGCGAATCCCAAATGGTGCGGGTGCCGCCATCGGCGCCATGATCGATCAGCACCGGCACTTGTCCGGTCGGTGAAAAGGCGCGAAAATCATCGTAATTCTGCGGCTTGGCAAATTGTTCGAGCCGGTCGGTGAAGGCAATGCCCAAGCCGGTCATCAACACCCATGGGCGCAGCGACCAGCTGGAATAATTGCGGTTGGCGGTGATCAAAGTGTAGGTCATGTCGTCGAACCTTTGCGCGAGGAAAAGATTGCCCGCGCCCTATCGATCAAGCTGCGCTCTGCAAAGCCCCGTCGTCCGCATCCGGCCAGTGCGTCAATCGCGGCGTCGAGCGGCGCACGAAAATCAGCGGCAGCTTGACCAGCATCAGTGATTTGTGGATCCAGAAATCGGTTGCGCGCTCGCGCCAGTGTGCGGTCACCCGCTGCTGCGCGACCAGCCAGCGGTGATAGGGTTGCCAATGGTCGGGCTCATCCTTGCGGATCACCTCGAAAATGCGGACCAGCCTTTTGTCGCGCTTGACCAGCGGGTGGGCCAGCAGCACGTCGACCTGCGTCACGCCGCGCTGTTCGGTCAGCATGATCACGCGGCACAATTTTTCAAACAGGTCGGCGTTGGCAATCACCGCGTCGGTGTCCAGATCGTCGATGGTGCAACCGAACATGGTTTCGATGAAATGGTCGATATGGCCGCACGCGCGCCCGACGCGCAGCGGCATCCGCCCGGAAAGCTCATAATAGCGTTTGAACATCAGATAATGTTTGCGCTCATCGGCGCGGTGCTTTTCGACCTGCGCGATAAAGGCGATGTCGTCGGCGCAGCGCGCCCGCACCGCGCGCAGCACCCGGTCAAGGCTGGTATAGCCGCGATACTCGTTATAAATATAGACCGACGCCAAAACGTCGAGATAGCGTGCGTGCAGCCGCTGAAAGAGTCCGGTTGCGGGCATGACCCGATGTTAGGCGTTCACACGCCAAGTGCAAAGCGCAATCGGATTCGGCGCTACGCCAAAAAATGCGCCGTTGTTTTCGCGGCGATTTCGTCGGCGCCCACGCCGGGCGCAGTTTCGATCAGGCGGAATGGGCTGGCATGATCGTCGCGGCGGAACACTGCCAGATCGGTGATGATCATGTCGACGACATTGCGGCCGGTCAGCGGCAGGGTGCATGCCGGGATGAACTTCGGATCGCCGTTCTTGGACGTATGTTCCATCACGACGATGATTTTCTTGACCCCCGCGACCAGATCCATCGCGCCGCCCATGCCCTTGATCATCTTGCCCGGGATCATCCAGTTGGCGATGTCGCCATTTTCGGCCACTTCCATCGCGCCCAGCACAGTCAGGTCGATGTGGCCGCCGCGGATCATCGCGAAACTGTCCGACGAGCTGAAATAAGCGGTCTGCGGCAGTTCGCTGATCGTCTGTTTGCCCGCGTTGATCAGGTCGGGGTCTTCGTCCCCGGCAAAAGGAAAGGGGCCGATGCCGAGCATGCCGTTTTCCGACTGGAGCGTGACCTCCATCCCCGCCGGGATATGGTTTGCAACCAGCGTCGGAATGCCGATGCCCAGATTGACATAATAGCCGTCCTGCAATTCTTGCGCAGCGCGCGCCGCCATATCGTCGCGGGTCCAGCCTTTGGTCAGTCCGTCGTGGGTGGTCATGCCGCTTCCTCCCGTTCGCGCACAGTGCGGAACTCGATTTTCTTGTCGTAAGGCGCGCCGATAATCATGCGTTTGACGTAAATGCCGGGCAGGTGGATCGCGTCGGGGTCAAGGCTGCCAACCGGGACGATTTCCTCAACCTCGGCGACGCATATCCGCGCGGCGGTGGCCATCGGCTGGTTGAAATTGCGCGCGGTCTTGCGGAAAATCAGATTGCCGCTGGTGTCGGCTTTCCACCCCTTGATGATCGCGACATCGGCAAAGATGCCGCGTTCCAGAATATAGTCCTGCCCGTCGAAACTTTTGACCTCCTTGCCGTCGGCCACCTGTGTCCCGACGCCGGTCTTGGTGTAAAAGCCGGGGATGCCCGCGCCGCCCGCGCGACAGCGTTCGGCGAGCGTCCCCTGCGGACAAAATTCAACCTCCAGCTCGCCAGCCAGATATTGGCGTTCGAATTCCTTATTCTCGCCCACATAGGACGAGATCATCTTTTTCACCTGACGCGTGCGGAGCAGCTTGCCCAGTCCCTCGCCATCAATCCCGGCGTTGTTGCTGGCGATGGTCAGGTCCTTGACGCCGTGGTCGCGGATCGCGTCGATCAGCCGTTCGGGGATGCCGCACAGGCCAAAGCCGCCCGCGCACAGGTGCATCCCATCGAACAACAGGCC
>JBEGPL010000268.1:0-5072 GCA_041181445.1 Pseudomonadota bacterium | reverse complement strand
GCGACCGACCTGATCGATGTTTTCAAGGACCGCGGTTCGTGCGATTTCGTCAACGAGTTTTCCGAACGCTATCCGATCTATATTGTGCTCGACCTGCTCGGTTTGCCGCAGGACCGGATGGAGCAATTTTTGGTCTGGGAAAAAGAACTGCTCCACACCAACGACATGGCAGTGCGGTCGGGGGCGGTCCGCAAGGTCAAAGATTATCTGATGTCGGAAATCGAAATCCGCCGCGAAAATCCGCGCGATGACTATATCTCCGGCGTGCTGGAGCTGGAGGTCGATGGCCGCAAGTGGAACGATGACGAGGTGCTCGGCCATTGTTTCAACCTGTATCTGGGCGGCCTCGACACGGTGACGTCGCTGCTCGGCAATATCTTTGCCTGGCTGGCTCGCAACCCCGTACAGCAACAGGATTTGCGCGAAAACCCCGACAAGATCGTTCTGGCAGTCGAGGAGTTTTTGCGATGCTTCGGGGTGGTCACGGCATTTCGCATCGCCACCAAGGAAATCGAAATGCATGGGCAAAAAATCATGCCCGGCGAATATGTGTCGGTGTGCACACCGATTGCCAACAATGACCCCGCGACATTTGATAACCCACAGGAAATCCGGTTCGACCGAAAGGCGCCGCATATCGCGCTTGGCGGCGGCATCCACAAATGCCTGGGGATGCACCTCGCCCGCTTTGAATTGCAGACGGCGCTGGAAGAGTTTCTGAAGGCCATTCCGCTGTTCCGCGTGAAGGACGGGTTCGAGGTCGGCTATTTCGTCGGCAACATCATCTTTGTCCCCGACTTGCAGTTGCAGTGGGACTGATCTGTGGTTCTGCCGCTATTCGGGGTGCATATCGACATGGAAACGGGTCAGGCGGATCGACGCAAATTTCCAGCCTTCGACTGACCGCCGGTATGTTTCGTGATACTGGCCATAGCCGGTGATCGAGGCGATGCCGGGGATGGGGGACGAGCCGGGTTTCCACACAACGCGGTCCTGCATCGCCCAGATTCCCATTGCCGCGTCGTCGCCCGACAGGGTGATTTCGGGCGTATGCACCTGATGGCTTGACGCCGCGTCGATCACGGCAACGCGGATTTGTTCGATAATCCCCGCGCGGCCATGAATGGGCGGGTTGCCGGTGTCCTGTTCGACATCCAGAATCGCGTCGTCGCAAAAGAGCGACGTCAGGCCGTCCCAATCCTTGGTATCGAGAAAACGGCAATAGCGCGCCTTCAGACCCCTGATCGCGTCCTGTGCCAAAATTATCCGCAGCGCGTCCATGGATTGCTCCTCCCCTTGCCTATCGGGTGCAATGTTTGCCGATGGCTGGCGATCATCGGCCTGTCTGCCGATAGGTTGATGGACGAACGCGTGCGGCGATGGCACAGTCAACGTATCAGCGAAAAACAGGAGTGCCGCGATGGCAGAGGATGCAGGTGCGCAGGCACTTTTCGATAAATTTGGCACTTATGTGCTGCCCGGCCGGGTCGAGGATCCGCGGCGCGCGATCTCCGAGGCGCTGGAGGCCGAGCGGATCGGTCTGGGCGCTGTCTGGATTTCGGAACGGTTCGCGCTGAAAGAACCGGCGGTGCTGGCGGGTGCCGTCAGTGAAGCGACGTCAAAGATAAGGATCAACGGCACCTTTTACGCCACGATGCGGCATCCCATTGTGACGGCAAGTATCGCAAACCTGATGCAGGCGATGAGCAATGAACGCTTTGGCATCATGTTTGCCCGGGCAGTCCCGGCTTATATGAAAATGCTGGGCGCGCCCGCAATCACGATGGAGCGCCTTGCCGATTGCATTTCGATCATGCGCCGTTTGTGGAACGGTGAGACCGTCGATTATGAAGGCGTGCTCGGCAAGTTTCCGATGTTGAAGCTGACCGACATGCATCCGGGAACGACGCCGCCGATCATCTTCACGGCCATCGGCCCCAAATCCTTGGAATTTGCCGGAACGCATTGCGACGGCGTCTTGCTGCATCCGTTCGTGTCGCCCGACGGCGTGCGCAACAGCACGAAAATTGTCCGCGATGCCGCCGCCGCCGCCGGACGCGATCCAATGGCTGTGCGGATTTATCACAACATCATCGTCGCGCCCGATTTGCCCAAGGATGAGGAGGAAGCCGTCGTCGGCGGCCGGGCGATCACCTATTTTGAACTGCCGGGCTTTGGCGACCTGATCGTCGAAATCAACGGATGGGACAAGTCGGTCCTCGATGAAATTCGCGCGCACCCCAAGATTGCGTGTCTCAATGGCAAGCCTGCAGATCAGGCATATACACGCCAGGAACTGGTGGATGTCAGCCGCATATTGCCGAAGCATTGGATTGATGAAGGGGCTGCGGTGGGCACGGCGGCGGCGTGCGCCGACCAGTTGATGGCGTTTCTGGATGCGGGCGCGGATGAAATCCTGCTCCACGGTTCGTCGCCGTTCGACATGGGACCGCTGACCATTGAACTGAAGCGAGCATTGGCGGCAAGGGGCTTGTAGTCATGGCAATGGGATCGGACGAGGTGCGCGCGCGCCTGCGAAATTGGCTGGAATCGAACGTCAGCGGCTGGCGCAACGTCAAGTTGCGTCCGTTGGAAATTTCGCTTGGTTCGGGATTTTCGGCCGAGATATTCTTTGTCGATGTCGATTATGAGGACGCGAGCGGCGCGCATTCGCGCACGCTGGTTGTCCGCCGTCAGCCGACCGCTTTTGAGGTAGTTTTGGGGTCGAGCCTCGCGCTGCAAGGCAATATGATGGCGGCGCTTGACCGGTTGCAGGTGACCCCGGTGCCCGAATGGATCGGGATGGAGCTGGACCCCGCCGTGCTCGACATGCCGTTCCTGATCATGGGCCGCGCTGATGGCCAGTCGGCCACGCAGCGGCCAAATTACAACAGCGCCGGTTGGGTCGCCGATATGCCCCCGGCGCAGCGCCGACAGACGTGGCAAAACGCGGTCGAAGCCTTTGGCCAGATGAGCAAGATAGACTGGCAGCGTGATGGCTTTGGCTTTCTGGCCAATGCCGATTGGGGTACACCCGGGCTCGACCAATATATCGGCCATCTGGAGGCGTGGTACCATGGTTGCCGCAAGGGCCGCGCGATGCGCTATGTCGATGCGGCGATGGCCTATGTCCGCGCGCACCAGCCGACGGGGACGCCGGTCAATGTGCTGTGGGGTGACAGCACGCCCTCGAACGTCATGTTCGCGCCCGATGGATCGGTGAATGCGCTGATCGACTGGGAACTGGCGGCGCTGGGGCCGTCTGAGCTCGACCTGGCATGGTGGCTCTATTTCGATGATCTGTTCAGCAGGCGCTTCGGCGTGGATCGGCTCGACGGCCTGCCGACCCGCGACCAGACCATCGCCATCTGGGAAGCGGCGGTGGGCCGCACCGCCGAGCACCTCGATTATTATGACGTCGTCGTCGCGCTGCGCATGGCGCTGGTCGTGGTCGGCGCGTTCGACCGGCAGGTTGGCATCGGCAACATTGCGGCGGACAATGCATCGCTCGATGCCAATCTGATGACGACTTATCTGGCCGAGCGGCTGGGCATGGACCTGCCCGAACTCGGACCCGATTTTTACGCGTTCATGCGCAATCTGACGCCGGTCGAACAAAAGGCGGATTGATGGGTATTTTCACGCATAATTGCGTCGGGACGAACGATGTCGGCCGCGCGGGGCGCTTTTACGATGCGGCGCTGGCACCGCTGGGCATCGTCAGGCTGGGCGATTTCCTCGATCAGGGGCTGGCTTATGGCATGCGCGCCGCCGAATTTCTGGTGCTGCGGCCAATCGACGGCAGCGCCGCCGCCCCCGGCAATGGCGCGACCATCGGCTTCAAAGCCGCCAACCGAGCGGCGGTCGATGCATTCCACACAGCCGGACTGGCGGCGGGCGGCCGCGATGAAGGCGCGCCAGGTCCGCGCGGCGCGGTGCCGCATGCCTATGGCGCTTATCTGCGCGACCCCGACGGCAACAAGATTTGCGCTTATTGCTTCACGCCCGGGGCTTGATCACGCGCGAAGGCGTCGATTGTCGCCACGCCATGGTCCATGACGACCAGCGCCCTTTCGGTCACGCGCGACCGGAAATGCAGCGTATCCGGCCCCTTCCAGATTTCGGTCATGATCGTCTCGCCCGGGTAAACGGGGGCCGTGAAGCGCCCGGCTATGCTGCTCAACCTGCTTGCGCCGCCACCGCAGCATCCGTGTATCAGCGCGCGGGCCGCCACGCCCAATGTCGAAAGGCCGTGCAATATCGGGCGATCCAGGCCCGCGCGCCGGGCGGCCGCATCATCGATGTGTAGCGGATTGCGGTCACCGGACAGGCGGTAGGTTGCGGCTTGGGTGACCGCCGTTGGCAGGGTCACGATATGGTCGGGTCTGCGATCCGGCACATGCGGCAAGGTGTCGCCGGGCAACGCCCGCGCACCACCGAACCCGCCAGCGCCGCGCACGACCCACGTCTCGGTCGCCTCAGCCACCACAGTTCCGCCGGGTGTTTTCAATGTCTTTACCGCGCGTATCAAGGCCGACTGGCCCGCGCCTTTGTCGGCAAGGTCCGTTATTTTGGTTTCGCCCATCAGGGTGCCTGCGGGATCGAGCGGCTGGAACAGCGTGAGCCGCTGTTCCCCATGCAATATGTTGATCCAGTCGAGGCCGCAACGCGGGTCCATTGGCCAAAAACCGGGCGTGCCGAGCACAAGCGCCATCGTCGGCAAGGTTTGCAGTTCGCGCTCATACAAAAAGTCGCGTTCGTGGAGTGTCGGGTCCAGTCCAGCCCCGACCCCGAGCGCATAGATTATCGCATCGCGCGGGTCGTAATCGTCACTTGCTTCGGGAATTGCGTAGGCCCGCAGCTTTTCGACGTTGAGTGGTATGCTCACGCCAACGCTTTACGCAGCGCACGGATATTGTCTTCTTCTGCCCGCTTTGTAACGCCCGCGTCAGCGGCTATCTTGAAACCATGAAAACATCCCGGATAGACGATGAGCTCGACCGGAACACCCGCCCGGCTAAGTCGGGCGGTATAGGCAAGGCATTCGTCCACGAACAAATCAAGTGAACCGA
>JBEGPL010000267.1:0-2718 GCA_041181445.1 Pseudomonadota bacterium | reverse complement strand
CGAGCAAGAAGGGCAAGGACAAGAAGGTCAAGGACGACGCGGGGTGAAGGGTAAAGACGACCATGACCGCGCGATGCGGGCAGCCGATGACATCATGGCCCAGGATCGTGCGATCCTGCGGGCATTGGCCGAGGGCGAGATTGCCGATCAAATGGTCATCGCGCGTGACGTCGCACACCGACGGCGCGGCGCGCTCAAAAAGCTGGCCGAGTAAGCGTTTTGGCTGACGATGGCGTTCCGAATTCGCGTCTTTGTGTAACTGTTAGCCCCCCTCGCCAACGCCGCCCGATGCGATTATAAGCGCCGCCTATGAACCATTATGTTTCCGTTTCCGGCACCCAGACGCAGCCGTCGACGCCGGTGCGCGATGGCACGATCAAGCTGCACGATGCGGCGGGTTTTGCCGGTATGCGCGCGGCGGGGCAGTTGTCGGCGCGCATCCTCGACGCGCTTGTCCCCTTTGTGCAGCCGGGCGTGACCACCGCCGCGATTGACGATCTGGTGCGCGACATGATGCTCGACGGCGGCGGCATCCCCGCGACGCTGGGCTATCGGGGGTTCACCCACAGCTGCTGCACCAGCATCAACCATGTCGTGTGCCACGGCATCCCGAACGACAAGCCGCTGAAAGACGGCGACATCATCAACATCGACGTCACCAGCATCATCGACGGCTGGCACGGCGACACCAGCCGCATGTATCTGGTCGGCGATGTCGGGGTAAAGGCGCGGCGGCTGGTCGAGGTGACCTATGAATGCCTGATGCTGGGCATCGAAGCGGCGCGGCCGGGCAACCGGATGGGCGACGTTGCCCATGCGATTCAGAGCCATGCCGAGCGCCACCGTTATTCGGTTGTGCGCGATTTTTGCGGCCATGGGCTGGGCCAGTTGTTCCACGACGCGCCCGAGGTGGTTCACGCCGGCCGCCCCGGCACCGGGCCCGAACTGCGCCCCGGCATGTTCTTCACCATCGAACCGATGATCAACATCGGCAAATATGCGGTGCGGATGATGGATGACGGCTGGACCGCGGTGACGCGCGACCGATCACTGTCGGCGCAGTTTGAGCACAGCATCGGCATTACCGATAGCGGCTGCGAAATCTTCACCGCCAGCCCGACGGGATTGAACGCCCCGCCCTGGGGGTGAGGCAATTGCCCCCGTTTTGCCCAAATACGCGGCAGGCGCGCGCACGGCTGCCCAAAAAACAGGCAGACGCGGGCGCTGCACTGCGCCACCCCCGCAATTTTTCGCGATTCGCCAATTGGCACGGCTCTTGATTGGTGCAAGGGGATGGTCATGGCGACCGACTCGCACGACCGGACGGGCCCCGCCCGGTCCGGCCCTTGTCGCAGGGGCGTGTCGCTGGCCATGCAAAGGGAGTATCAGCGCGCATGAAAAAGATCGAGGCGATCATCAAGCCGTTCAAGCTCGACGAGGTGAAGGAAGCGCTTCACGAAGTCGGCGTCAGCGGGATCACCGTGACCGAAGCCAAAGGGTTCGGGCGGCAAAAAGGCCACACCGAACTCTATCGTGGCGCCGAATATGTCGTCGACTTCCTGCCCAAGGTGAAACTGGAAGTCGTCGTCGAGGATGCATTGGCCGACCGTGT
Source organism: Pseudomonadota bacterium (assembly GCA_041181445.1). Classification (GTDB taxonomy): domain Bacteria; phylum Pseudomonadota; class Alphaproteobacteria; order Sphingomonadales; family Sphingomonadaceae; genus Sphingopyxis. The sequence continues at coordinate 1,106 of JBEGPL010000267.1, read as the reverse complement.
TGTAGAGGCTATCGCGGCGGCGGCGCAGACCGGACGCATCGGTGATGGCAAGATTTTCGTGATGGCCGTCGAAAGCGCGCTGCGCATCCGCACCGGTGAACGCGACGGCGACGCGCTGTAACGCCGCCCCGGTAAATCAATTCCACCCGGCCCCGCGCCGGACTTTCATCCAAGCCAAGTCAGACAAAGGAAGACACGATCATGGCAACGAAGCCCAAGGATATTATCAAGCGCATCGAGGACAATGAAATCGAATGGGTCGACCTGCGGTTCACCGATCCGAAGGGCAAATGGCAGCATCTGACCATGTGCGCGGGCGTGATCGACGAAGATTCGCTGGAAGACGGCCTGATGTTCGACGGATCGTCGATCGAAGGCTGGAAAGCGATCAACGAAAGCGACATGATTCTGAAGCCCGACCTTGAAGCCGTCTATGACGACCCCTTCTCGGCCACCCCGATGCTCGTCATTTTCTGTGATATCGTCGAACCGTCGACGGGCGAGGGTTACACCCGCGATCCGCGCACGACGGCGAAGCGCGCTGAAGCCTTTCTGGGCGCGACCGGAATTGGCGACACCGTCTATGTCGGTCCCGAAGCCGAATTTTTCATGTTCGACGACGTCCGTTTCGACACCGGGTATAACAAGTCGGGTTTTGAAATCGACGACATCGAACTGCCGACCAACACCGGGCGCAGCTATGACGGCGGCAATCTGGCCCACCGTCCGCGCGCCAAGGGCGGCTATTTCCCCGTCGCGCCGGTCGACAGCGCGGTCGACATCCGCGCCGAGATGGTTTCGACCATGCTCGAAATGGGTCTGCCGTGCGACAAGCATCATCACGAGGTTGCCGCCGCGCAGCACGAACTGGGCCTGACCTTTGGCACGCTGACGCAAACCGCCGACCGCATGCAGATTTACAAATATGTCGTGCATCAGGTCGCCCATGCTTATGGCAAGACCGCGACCTTCATGCCCAAGCCGATCAAGGACGATAATGGCAGCGGCATGCACACCCACATCTCGATCTGGGAAAAGGGCAAGCCGCTGTTCGCCGGTAATGGCTATGCCGGCCTGTCCGACATGTGCCTGTATTTCATCGGCGG
>JBEGPL010000266.1:0-3074 GCA_041181445.1 Pseudomonadota bacterium | reverse complement strand
GACGCGGTCGCCAAAGCGCAGCCGCAGCGCCGCCGCGCGCGCCTCGGCCGCCGCGAGATCGCTGTTGTCGCTTTCTGCCACAAGCGGGCACACCCAATAGGCCTGCGCTCCGGTGTTCAGGTGCCGCCCGACCGCATCGATAATATCCTCCAGCCGCTCGATCGAGATCACCCGCGTGTCGACGGGCGTGCGCCCCGGCGGCATTTCGTCGAGCCGCGACACGTCCATCTCGCCATGCTGGCTGAGCAGCAATGTGCGCGGGATCGGCGTCGCCGTCATCACCAGCAAGTGCGGCGGATGCACCGCCTTTTGCGTCAGCATCAGCCGCTGGGCGACGCCGAAACGATGCTGTTCGTCGACCACGACCAGCCCCAGATCGCGATATTGCACCGCGTCCTGAAAAATCGCGTGGGTGCCGACCAAAATGTTGATGCTGCCGTCGGCCAGCCCCATCAGTGTACTTTCGCGCGCGCGGCCCTTGTCGCGGCCAGTGAGCAAGGTAATCGTTACTGGCAGCCCCACGAGAAGCGCCGACAGATTGGCGTGATGCTGGCGCGCCAAAATCTCGGTCGGTGCGAGCAACGCCGCCTGCCCGCCCGCTTCGACCGTGGTCAGCATTGCGTCCAGCGCGACCAGCGTCTTGCCCGACCCGACATCACCCTGCAACATGCGCAGCATCGGCGTCTCGCGCGCCATGTCGGCATGAATTTCGGCGATGCAGCGGGTCTGCGCGCCGGTCTTCACAAAGGGCAGTTTGACCTGTCCCTGCAACCGCCCGTCGCCCACAATTGGCCGCCCGCGCCGCGCGCGCAGGCTGGCGCGAATGAGCATCAGGGCGAGTTGATTGGCAAAAATCTCGTCATAGGCCAGCCGGTCGCGCGCCCCGGCATTGTCCGGCGCGGCATGTGCCGTCGCCACCGCTACGGTCCATGATGGCCAGCCATTCGCCGCCAGCAGGCCTTTGTCGATCCATTCGGGCATCGCCGGTTTGCGCCGCTGTGCTTCGGTCACCAACTGCGCCAGCCGCGCGCTCGTCAACCCCTCGGTCAACGGATAGATCGGCTGGTCGGTGATGATCATGTCGGCCTTGTCGGCGGGCTCGACATGGTCGGGGTGGACGATTTGCAGCATGTCGCCGAACCGGTCGAGCCGTCCGGCGACGATGCGCGGTTCGCCCAGCGGAAATTGCTTGCGCGCCAGCCCCGACGCGCGGCCGAAATAGACCAGGCTGACATGGTCGCCCGCCGCGTCGTAGGCTTCGACGCGAAACGGCGCACGCGGTGAGTGGCCCTGGCGATAGTCCTGCGCGGTCAGCGTGATGATGATCTGGTCGCCCGGCGCCGCCTGGTCCAGCCCCGCCACCGCGCGGCGCGAAATCAGCCCGGTGGGCAGGTGAAACAGCACGTCGATCACCCGCGCCAGCCCCAGCCGCGCCAGCGGCTTGGCGAGTTGCGGCCCGACGCCTTTCAAGTCGGTCAGGGCGGCAAACAGCGGGTTGAGCATTTCGGGTCGCATCGCCGGACCCTGTTAGCGGCAATTCGTGCGCTGTGCATCCCCCCCCCGGCCCGCACGTGCGATGCCCGCGCTTGCCCTGACGCGCGGCGTAGCTTAGGAGCGCCGCCATGTCCGATGTGCAGCACAAACGCCTGAAGTTCAGGGCCTGGCATCGCGGCACGCGCGAAGCCGACTATCTGGTTGGCGGCTTTTTCGACTCCTATGGGACAACATGGTCCGCCGCCGACATCGCATGGTTCGAACGGCTGCTTGATCAGGAAGATGTCGACATTTTGGCGTGGGCGATGGGGCAAGCCGCGCCGCCCGCCGACTTTGCCGGGCCGATGATGACCGCGATGCAGCGGCTGGACTATATCCGCATCCTATGACCGATTTGTTCGCATCCCTGACCGGTGCCGCCGCGCCGCTCACGCTGGCGCGGGTCGCGGACGGTTTTCTGCCGCTGTTGCTGGCCGATCTGGCCCGCGCCAGCGACACGCGCCTGTTGTTCATCGCGCCCGACGAAAGCGCGATGCAGGGCATTTGTGATGCAGCGCGGTATTTCGCGCCCGAACTCGACTGTCTGCGCTTTCCCGCGTGGGATTGCCTGCCCTATGACCGGTCATCGCCGTCGATGCGCGCGAGTGCCGAGCGGTTGGCGACGCTGGCCGCGCTGCAACTGCCGCCGCGGCGCGGCACGCTGATCGTCACCACCGCCGGAGCCATCGCTCAGCGCACATTGACCCCGTTCCGCGTCCGCCAGATTTCGGCGGCGCTGGCGGCGGGCACGCGCATCGACCGCGACAAGTTGATCATGATGCTGTCGGCAAATGGTTATGCCCGCACCGACGCCGTCGCCGATCAGGGCGAATTTGCGGTGCGCGGCAGCATCATCGACCTGTTCCCGGCAGGCGAGTCGACCGGCATCCGCGTCGATTTTTTTGGCGACGAGATTGAAACGATCCGCCGCTTCGACCCCGCGGATCAACGCTCGCTGGGCGGCATCGACCGGTTCGCGCTGCTCCCCGTGTCCGAAGCCTTGCTCGACGACGACAGTATCCGCCGCTTTCGCACCGGATATCGCGACCATTTCGGCGCGGCGTCAACCGGCGACCCGCTGTATCAGGCGGTCAGCGCGGGCCGCCGCCAATCGGGCATGGAACATTGGTTGCCGCTGTTCGAAGAGCGGCTGGTCACCCTGTTCGACCATATCGACCCCGCCACGCCCGTGCTGCGCGCACACCGCAGTGACGCCGCGATCACCGCCCGCTTTGACGCCATTGCCGATTATCACGCCAACCGGTCAGCGGCGGAAGCCGGCGACCAGAGCGGATATCGCCCGCTGGCGCCCGAAACCCTCTATTTGACTCCCGCCGAGTGGCGCAAAGCCGCCAAGGCGCGCCCCATCCACCTCGTCACGCCGCACGCTGTAGCCGAAGCCTCGACGGTCATCGACGTCGGCACCATCGCCGCGCGCGATTTCACCGCCGAACGCGCGCGCTGCGACAATGTCTATGCCGCCGTCGCCGCGCATGCCGCCGAACAGCGCGCGTCGGGCCGCCGCATGATCATCGCCAGCT
>JBEGPL010000265.1:0-3125 GCA_041181445.1 Pseudomonadota bacterium | reverse complement strand
CGGCTATAGGCTGGCAATCGCCCCGCACTTGTGCTTAGGCGGCGGCGCAATTGACCGAATCCGCCAGCGAAAGGGCGCCGCATCCCATGAATATCCATGAATATCAGGCCAAGGAACTGCTCGCGAAATATGGCGTCGCCGTCCCCGCGGGCATCGCCGCGCTGACCGTCGACGAAGCCGTCGCCGCCGCCAGCCAGCTTCCCGGCCCGCTCTATGTCGTCAAAGCGCAAATCCATGCGGGCGGACGCGGCAAGGGCAAGTTCAAGGAATTGGGGCCCGACGCCAAGGGCGGGGTCCGCCTCGCCAAATCGCTCGACGAAGTGCGCGCGCACGCCGCCGACATGCTGGGCAACACGCTGGTCACGATCCAGACCGGCGCGGCGGGCAAACAGGTCAACCGGCTGTACATCACCGACGGCGTCGACATTGGCCAGGAATTCTACCTCGCTTTGCTCGTCGACCGCGCGACCAGCCGGATCGCGATTGTCGCGTCGACCGAAGGCGGGATGGACATTGAAACCGTCGCGCACGACACGCCCGAGAAAATCCACAGCATCACCATCGACCCTGCGACCGGGTTGCAACCGCATCATGGCCGCAGCGTCGCCAAGTCGCTCGGCCTGACCGGCGATCTGGCCAAACAGGCGCAGACCATATTGGCCGGGCTGTACGCGACGTTCCTGGGCACCGACGCCGAACAGATTGAAATCAACCCGCTCGCCGTCTGCCCGACGGCCGAGGGCGACAAATTGCTCGTGCTCGACGCCAAAGTCGCGTTCGACGGCAACGCCATGTTCCGCCACAAGGACCTCGCCGCGCTGCGCGACCTGACCGAAGAAGACCCGGCCGAGGTCGAAGCCTCCGAATATGACCTCGCTTACATCAAGCTCGACGGCAATATCGGCTGCATGGTCAATGGTGCGGGGCTGGCGATGGCGACGATGGACATCATCAAGCTGAACGGCGAATTCCCCGCCAACTTCCTCGACGTCGGCGGCGGCGCGTCCAAGGAAAAGGTGACGGCGGCGTTCAAGATCATCCTGAAGGATCCGGCGGTCAAGGGCATCCTCGTCAACATTTTTGGCGGCATCATGAAATGCGACATCATCGCCGACGGCATCGTCGCGGCGGCAAAGGAGGTCAACCTGTCGGTGCCTTTGGTGGTCCGGCTGGAGGGCACCAATGTCCAGCAGGGCAAGGATATATTGGCCAACAGCGGCCTGCCGATCATCGCCGCCAACGATCTGGGCGATGCCGCGAAAAAGATCGTCGCACAGGTGCGCAGCGCCGCGTAAGGAATAGTCAGCCAGCGGTCACACAGGCCTGACGGGACAGTTGACGTTAACGTCAACCCCGATTATGGCGCACCGCAACATCAAGTGGAGGCAAGGCCCATGAAGATCATCGTCCCCGTCAAACGGGTGCTGGATTACAACGTCAAACCGCGCGTCAAGGGCGACGGCACCGGCGTTGACCTCGCCAATGTCAAAATGTCGATGAACCCGTTCGACGAAATCGGCATCGAAGAAGCATTGCGGCTGCGCGAAAAGGGCGTCGCGACCGAAGTCATCGCGGTCAGCGTCGGCCCGACGAAGGCTCAGGAAACGCTGCGCACCGCGCTCGCGATGGGCGCCGACCGCGCGATCTTGATCGAAACCGACGACGACGCCGAACCGCTCGCCATCGCCAAAATCCTGAAAAGCATTTGCGATGCCGAGGCCCCCGGGCTGGTTATTCTGGGCAAACAGGCGATCGACGGCGACAATAACCAGACCGGCCAGATGCTCGCCGCGCTGACCGGTTGGGCGCAGGGCACCTTTGCCAGCGCGGTCAATGTCGACGGCGACCATGTCAACGTGACCCGCGAAGTCGACGGCGGGCTGGAAACGGTCAAGCTGAAACTGCCCGCGATTGTCACCACCGACCTGCGGCTCAACGAACCGCGCTATGCGTCGCTGCCCAACATCATGAAGGCCAAGTCAAAGCCGATGGCGATGACCACGCCCGCCGATTATGGCGTCGACACCGCGCCGCGGATCAAGACGATCAAAGTGTCCGAACCCCCCGTGCGTAGCGCCGGGATCAAGGTGGCCGACGTCGACGAACTCGTCGCCAAGCTCAAAGCATTGGGAGTGAACGCATGAAAACGCTCGTTTGGGTCGAACATGACGGCGCATCGGTCAAGGATGCGACGCTGTCCGCCGTCACCGCCGCGTCGCAGCTGGGCGAGGTCCATCTGATCGTCGCGGGCGCGGGCGTGGCCGCCGTCGCCAGCGCCGCCGCCGCGATTGCGGGCGTCGCCAAAGTGCATGTCGCCGACGATGCCGCCTATGACCACGGCCTGCCCGAAAATATCGCGCCGATGATCGCGGGATTGATGGGCCACCATGACGCCTTTGTCGTGCCCGCCACCACCACCGGCAAGAATGTCGCGCCGCGCGTCGCCGCGCTGCTCGACGTGATGCAGATCAGCGAAATCATCTCGGTCGAGGGGCCCAAAACCTTCACCCGGCCGATTTACGCGGGCAACGCCATCGCCACGGTGGAAAGCAGCGACGCCAAACTGGTGCTCACCGTGCGCGGCACCGCGTTCGACAAGGCCGCGACCAGCGGCGGTGCGGCCAGCATCGAGGCGGTCAGCGGCCCCGGCAACGCAGGCATCAGCAGCTTTGTCGGCGCCGAAATCGCCAAGTCCGAACGCCCCGAGCTGACCAGCGCGAAAATCATCGTGTCGGGCGGCCGCGCGCTGGGCAGCGCCGAAAAATATCAGGAGGTCATCGTCCCGCTCGCCGACAAAATGGGCGCGGCGCTGGGCGCATCGCGCGCCGCCGTCGACGCGGGCTACACCCCCAACGACTATCAGGTCGGCCAGACCGGCAAGATCGTCGCCCCCGCCGTCTATTTCGCCATCGGCATTTCGGGCGCAATTCAGCATCTGGCGGGGATGAAGGACAGCAAAGTCATCGTCGCGATCAACAAGGACGAAGACGCGCCAATCTTCCAGGTCGCCGACCTGGGCCTGGTCGCCGACCTGTTCAACGCGGTACCGGAGCTGACGGGGAAGATTTGATCCCAAAGCGACAGACCGGCTCGACATTTGAGATCATAGAGGGCGGCTCGCGAGG
>JBEGPL010000264.1:0-2927 GCA_041181445.1 Pseudomonadota bacterium | reverse complement strand
TTCAGCCCGATGCCGTGTCGCTCGCCTCGTTTCAGGCATTGCTGGCACCCGACGAAGCCGCGCTCATGATCGTGCCGTCGGGGGATGGCACCCACATCTTTGCGGTGACCAAAACCAGTGTTGCATGGCATCGGTCGGACTGGGGCGAGGACCGCGTCGCCGCCGCGACCCGCCGCCTGCTGTGGTTCGCCGGGGCCGATGTCGAGGTGTCGCTGTTCGAAGCCACCGAATGGAAAGAACAGGTTCCCGGGCTGGGCGCCTTTGACCGCACGACCGCGCATGACCTTTATCAGGCGCTGATCGCACCGGTCGCGCCGCTCTTTGCGGGCAAGCGCCACCTGTTCGTCGCGGGTGCGGGTCCGCTCGCCAAACTGCCCTTTTCGATCCTGGTCAGCGCGCCGCCCACGGGGTCGGACAATGACCCGGCGGCGCTCCGCGCGACGCGCTGGTTTGCCGACGATTTTGCCCTTATCCACCTGCCCGCGCTGCAATCACTCGCCGCACTGCGCAACAGCGGCGCGGAAACGAACGCAGCAACCGGCGGCTTTTTGGGCATCGGCGATCCCATACTCGACGGCGTGCCGCAACGGCGCGTGCGGCGCGGGGCCGATGCCGCGGGCGACGCATTGGCCGACTGGCCGATCGCCGACAACGGCATGGTCGACGTCGCACGGCTGCGCCGCATGGCGCGCCTGCCGGGGACAGCCGCCGAATTGTCGCAAGTCGCCGCGCGCTTTCCATTGGGTCAGGCGCGGTTGATGACGGGCAGCGCAGCGACCGAACCCGCCGTGCGTGCGGACGATCTGTCGCGATATGGCATCATCGCTTTTGCCACCCACGGGTTGATGGCGGGCGAAGTTGCGGGCGCGCGCGAAGCCGGGCTGGTGCTCACGCCGCCCGCCACGGCGCGTGACGGCGATGACGGCTATCTCTCGGTATCCGACGTGTCGGGCCTGACGCTCAATGCCGACTGGATCATCCTGTCCGCGTGCAACAGCGCCGCCGACGATGGCAGCGCCGGTGCCGTCGGCCTGTCAGGACTGGCACGCGCCTTTTTCTATGCGGGCGGCCGCGCCCTGCTCGCCTCGCACTGGCCGGTGCTCGACGATGTCGCGGTCGACCTGGTGGTCGGAACCGTCACCCCCGACACCGCCACGCCCAGCAAGGCCGTCGCGCTGCAACGCGCAATGAAAGCGGTTCGCGACAGCACCACCCTTGACACCAGCGGCGACAGCAGCGCGCATCCCGCAGCATGGGCGCCGTTCGTGCTGATCGGTGACTGGCGCTAAGCCGAGGCGACAGGCGAACAAGGGGCCGGGTGGAGACGCCAGCATCGAGGCGTTTGACCACATAGGGGCGTGGGGTCCGATCGTCAGGTCACGGCGCGGGGATGAACCCTTCCAATATACCGTCGGCAACGATGCTGAGATCATCAACGTCTTCGCCGCCCTTGTTCATCATCAACGACAAAACAATGCCGTTTGCAGGGAAGATGACAAGGATCGACGTGCTGCCGACGGCAGTCCCCCCATGGTGATAGCTGTCCAAACTGACTTTGCCGTCGTACAGGTTCCAGTCGCTGTGCCGCCAGCCATATGCATAGATTTTGCCGGCATCGGTGCGCCCCGTCGACGGGACAGTCACAAGCAATTGCCGCGTCCCGGCGCTCAACAGGCGATTGTCCAGCATGGCGCTGCCAAGTGCAGCCATGTCGGTCGGTGTCGACACAATGCCGCCCGATGGCCCGCGAATCGAATTGTCGACTCGGAACGCAGGTTTGTAGCGTCCGTGTTCCGCCTCATAAAATTTTGCGGCGCCAACCTCACTGAGTGACGTTCGGGTCATGCCCAAGGGTTGAAACACCGCCCGGTCCATATAGTCACCGAATGATTGTCCGCTTGCCTTTTCGATCGCGACGCCCGCCAGATTATATCCCAGACTGGTATAGGCAAAGTCGGTTCCGGGTTTGAAGCGAAGGGGTGATTCGGCAACGAGCGCGGCTTGTGCGTCGACGGTCGCGAAATGGCGCCGGTTCAGATGTTCCCAAACGGGGAAACACAGGCACCAGCCATAATCGCGAATTCCCGCGCGGTGACTCATAACTTGGCCAAGTGTTACAGCGTGCGGGAAATTGGCGATGGGCTGTTCAAGCGTCAGTCGCCCTTGATCGATCAGCCGCCCCACGCCAATCGCGGTGACGGCTTTCGATGTGCTTCCCAAACGAAAGCGGGTCTCAAAGGTCGCCGGGACGCGGGCTTCGACGTCGGCCAGGCCGGTTGCTCCGCGCCAAACCAACTTGCCATCGACGCTGAGCGCGGCCGACAGTGCCGGAGCTCCGGTTAATTTCAGCCCAGATTTTAGCGCCGCGTCCGCGGCGGCACTCTGCTTCGCACGCACAGCGTCCCGCGTCTCACGCCGCGCCGGTTGCTCTGGCGGTAAATCGGCCCAACCGGCATTATGCACGAACACAGGCTCAAAAAACTTGAAAGACAATGCCCCGGTCAAACCAAGGGCGGCCAGACCCACAGCCAGCCATATTCGTCGCGTCATCGGTTGCCCTTTGTCTTGAGCGGCGGTGCCACGCCGCCGGTCCAATAGAATATATCGTCAACTTTTCTGCCAAAGACATCGGCAAGACGCATCGCCAGCTCCAGCGACGGCGCATAACGACCAGTCTCCAGCGCTATGATGGTTTGGCGCGTGACCCCGACGGCGCGCGCCAAAGTCTCCTGAGTCATTTCGCCGCGCTCAAACCGCAGGCTGCGCAAGCGGGTGGAGATGCTCATCGCAGCATTTCATGGTCGCGCGCATAGCCGAACAGTTGCGCTGCTTGCCGCACAACAGCCGACAAGATGATCAAACTCATGATAAAATTGGCAAAAAAGAAATCGTTGTTCGCGGCCTGATTGCTCCCGGGCCGAAAGCCC
>JBEGPL010000263.1:0-4947 GCA_041181445.1 Pseudomonadota bacterium | reverse complement strand
CCCCCTCCCCGTGCCGGGGAGGAATTATGAGCGCTCTCCCCACCCGGCGCGACGAGGCCTGGCGCTATGCAGATATCGATGCACTGGCGCGCGCCTGGCCCCTGCCTGCGGCGGAAAGCATCATTGTGCCTGCGGGCGGCGCGTTCGGCCGCACCATCATTCAGGATAACGGCGCCATCCACCAACTCGACATCGCCGTCGGCAAGGGCGCGGCTGCGCGGATCGACGCGCTCAACATCGGCGGCGATTATGGCCGGATCGAGATCAACGTCACGCTGCACGAAGGGGCAAATTTCGCGCTGAACGCGGTGCAGATCGGCGGCGACGCACAGACGCTGGAGGTTATCACCACCGTCACCCATGCACAGCCCGGCGCGACGTCGTCACAGGTCGTGCGTTCGGTGCTGGCGGGGCGCGCCACCGGCACCTATCTGGGCAAAGTCGCGGTCGCGCGCGATGCCCAGCACACCGACAGCGAACAATCGGTGAAGGCGATGCTGCTCGATCGCACCGCGACCGCCAATGCCAAGCCCGAGTTGGAAATTTACGCCGACGACGTCAAATGCGCGCACGGCTGCGCGATTGGCGAGCTCGACCCGATGGGGCTGTTTTACCTCGCGGCGCGCGGCATTGCCCCGGCCGATGCCAAAAAGCTGATGTTGCAGGCCTTTGTCGCGGACGTGTTCGACGGCGCAGCGGATGAAGACGAACTGGTCGCGGCTGCATTGGCCAAGATGGAGAAATTGGTGTGAGCGCGGTGCTGCCTACCCTCCCCATCTCTAATGGGGAGGCGGACCACCCGCCGGGTGGTGGAGGGGTATTGCGCCCTCTGCATACCCCTCCACAATTGCTGCGCGATGGTCCCCCTCCCCAAGCAAAGCTTGGGGAGGATATCCGCGCCGACTTTCCCGGCCTGTCCGGCAACTGGCATTATCTCGACACCGCCGCGACGGCGCAGAAACCGCAGGCGGTGATCGACGCGATGGCGCGCGCGATGGGTCCGGATTATGCCACCGTGCACCGCGGCGTTTATGCGCGGTCGGCCAATATGACGCTGGCCTATGAAGCCGCGCGGGCGCGCGTCGCCACATTTCTGGGCGGGCAAAGCGACGAAGTGGTGTTCACGCGCGGCGCGACCGAGGCGATCAATCTGGTCGCTTATAGCTATGGCGCGGTCGTCGGCGCGGCCAAGGATACGGGCCGCCGCGTTCTGCTCAGCCAGCTCGAACATCACAGCAATATCGTGCCATGGCAATTGGCAGGCTGGGTGGTCGACGTCTGCCCGCTGACCCCCGACGGCCGCATAGACCTTGACGCTGCCGAAGCGATGCTGACCCCTGACCATGACATGGTCGCGTTCGCCCATGTGTCGAACGTGCTGGGCAGCACCCTCGACGCGGCGCGTGCCGCGCGGCTGGCGCACGGCGTCGGCGCGAAACTGTTACTCGACGGGTGTCAGGCAGTGCCGCGCATGGCGGTCGATGTCGCCGCGCTTGGCTGTGATTTTTATGCCTTTTCGGGGCACAAATTGTACGGCCCGACCGGCGTCGGCGTGCTGTGGGGGCGCAAGTCGCTGCTCGACGCAATGCCGCCGTGGGCGGGCGGCGGATCGATGATCGACCGCGTGACCTTTGCCGGCACGACCTATGCCCCCGCACCGACCCGGTTCGAGGCTGGGACCCCCGCGATCGTCGAGGTCGCCGCGCTCCACGCGGCAATCGACTATGTCGCCGCAATCGGGCTGGACGCCATCCATGCACACGAGGCGGCATTGGTCGCCGCGACGCGCGCCGCGCTGCGGGCGCACAACGACATTATGCTTTTTGGTCCCGAGGACAGCGCCGGCATCGTGTCTTTTGCGATGCAGGGGGTTCATCCGCACGACATCGGCACCATATTGGATGAGGCGAACGGCGAACATGGCAGCGTCGCGATCCGCGCGGGACACCACTGCGCCCAGCCGCTGATGGATCATCTGGGCGTGACGGCGACCGCGCGGGTCAGTTTTGGTCTGTACAGCAATGACGATGATGTGGCCGCGTTCGTGCGCGGTCTGGAACGGGTGAAAAGGATCTTCGGATGAACGAAGAACGCAAGATATTGGTCGAAGAGGTCGGCAGCGTCGATGCGCCGCCGCGCGCGCGGGTCGGCGACATCGAAAGCGCCGCCGACAAGCTGGAGCGCAAGCGCGACTATCTCGATGGCTTTCTGGCCGCCAAGCCCGCTGCGCCCGTTGGCGACGGCGCCGTCGGCGGCGACCTGTATGAAGCGGTCATCGCCGCGCTCAAGGATATTTTCGACCCCGAAATCCCGGTCAACATTTACGACCTCGGCCTCATCTATAATGTCGAGATCAACGACGGCCACGCGCTGGTCACGATGACGCTGACGACGCCGCATTGCCCCGTCGCCGAAAGTATGCCAGCCGAGGTTGAGCTGCGCGTCGGTGCGGTCGCCGGCATCGGCGACGCCGAAGTGGTGCTGGTGTGGGATCCGCCGTGGAGCCCCGCGAACATGACCGACGAAGCGCGGCTTGAATTGGGGATGTTGTAATGACCACGGACACCAAAGCCCGCGCCATCCCTGCCGCTGTCATCCTGACCCCGGCCGCCGAGGCACGCATCGCCGCGCTGATGGCAGCTGCGCCCGACGGCGCGATCGGCGTCAAACTGTCGACCCCGCGCCGCGGCTGTTCCGGCCTCGCCTATTCGGTCGATTATGTCAGCGAAGCGGTGAAATTCGACGAGCGGATCGAAACCCCCGGCGGTACATTTTTCATCGACGGCGGATCGGTACTCTATCTGATTGGCAGCACGATGGACTGGGTCGAGGATGATTTCACCGCCGGCTTCACCTTTGCCAACCCCAACGCCAAGGGCGCGTGCGGGTGCGGCGAAAGCTTTACGGTTTAAGCCGGAAGCAATCCCAAGCGCGCGCGCATCCGCCAACGGGTCAAGAGCAGGATCGAAACCACGATCAGCCCCGTCGCCAGCCCGAACCATATCCCCAGCCCGCCCAGCGCGGTGCGGAAACCCAGCCACCACGCGACGCCGAACCCGGGCACCCAATAGCCGAATATGGCGATCACCATCGGCAGCCGCGTGTCTTGCAATCCGCGCAGCGCGCCGGCCATCACCACCTGCGCCCCGTCAAACAATTGAAACGCCGCCGCGACGACCAGAAATTGCAGGGCAAAGCCGACCATTGCAGCATTTTGCGGGGCATCGACGTCGATATAGGCCGACAGGAAAAGCCGCGGAAACAGCCAGATCGCCAACGCCGTCGTCGCCATGAATCCCACGCCGAGCAGAAAGGCGCTGCGCCCGGCCAGGGCAATCCACGCCGCGTCGCGCGCGCCAAAGGCCATCCCCACACGGATCGTCGCCGCCTGCGATATGCCATAGGGCACCATGAACGCCAGCGATGCGATTTGCAGCGCAATGGCGTGCGCAGCGAGCGGCGCTTCGCCGACCCAGCCCATCAGCACACCGGCGGCGCTGAACAGTCCGGCCTCGGCCAGCACGGTCAGTGCAATCGGCAGGCCGATCCGCCAGATGTCGCCAAAGCGCGTCCATTCGGCCCGCCACCAATTGCCCAGGATGCGATAACGCCGCAGCCGCCGGTCAAATCCGATGACGACGGCATAGACGCCTAATGTCATCATGCTGGTGGTGACGCTGGCAATCGCCGACCCTTCCAGTCCCAGCGCAGGCGCGCCCATATTGCCGAACACCAGCAACCAGTTGCCCAGTGTATTGACCCCGAGCGCGAACAAGGTGATCCACGTCGCATAGCTGGCGCGGCCCAGGGCTGAAACGAACACGCGCAACAGATTGGCGATGATCGCGGGGATCATTGCCCACGCCAAAATGTCCAGAAACGCGCCCGCGCGCGCCGAAACATCGGCACTCTGCCCCGCCAGCAGCATCAACGGCTCGCCATTCCAGCATATCGCCATCCCGCCCAGGCCGAGCAGGATGCTGATCCACAGCCCCATACGCACCGACCGGCGCACTTCGCGCACCGCGTGGCGGCGGCGACCCAGTTCGGCGGCGATCAGCGGCGCGGCGGCGCTGACCAGCCCGCCCAGCCCCCACATCAGCAGGCCGAACAGATAGACCGCCAGCGTCGATGCCGCCAGCGCGCCCTGACCCAACCGCGCGATAAACACGACATCGATCGAATATACGAGCATCTGAAGAAGGTTTGCACCAACCAGCGGCAGCGCCAGCGTGAACAGCGCGCGCAGCTCGCCGCGCATCGTCGCGGGGGTTTCAGCGGTCAGGGTTGGGGCGGACACAGGCATGGCCGGTCCGGATAGGCGAAAAAGCCGCAGCGCTGAAAGCGGATAATCGCGCCGATGGCACTTTGCACCGCCGCTGTGGCGAGGGCGCAACAGCGCATGGCGTCACGGCATTGCCGCTGGATCAGCCGCCATAAGTGATTTCGACGCGGCGGTTCTGGATCTCGCGCACGCCGTCGGCGGTCGGCACGCGCAGCTGGCTCTCGCCAAATGCGGTGGTGTTGACGCGCGTGGCGTCGACGCCATGGGTCACCAGATAATTGGTGACGCTGCTCGCCATCCGCTGGCTCAGCCCGGCGGCATAGCTGCTCGTTCCCGACGTGTCGGTGTAACCGGCAACGCGGACATTTGCGCCGCCGCAACTGCCATAGGCGTCGATGGCATTGTCGAGCACCGACTTGGCCTCCGGTGTTAACCGGGCGCTGTCCCAGTCGAAAAACACGATATATGGCCCGGCATTGCACCGGGCTGGCAGCGGCGGCGCGAGTGCCGCATCGGTTTCGGCCATCAAGTCGCCAATGGGGTCGCTTGCTGTGTCCGTATTCGCGGCCTCGGCGGCCGCATCAGCGGCACCCGCCGCCGCGCCTGCGGCCCCGGCCGCCGCCGACGCCAGCTGCTTCTGCTGCCAATCATCGTGCACCTTG
>JBEGPL010000262.1:0-9003 GCA_041181445.1 Pseudomonadota bacterium | reverse complement strand
CGAAAGCCCGCATGCAAAGCGCAGCGGGCGAGGGTCACCACAAACAGCCGATCAGGAAAGCAAGGGTATAAAGCTCCAGCACAGCGGCGGCGACCGGGTGACTTGCGACAAAGACCACCTGCGGACACCGCGCCTTTGTCCGGACTTTAACATATTTGCAACATTATTGCCAGCCCACAACTAAGTAATTGAAATGTCATGGTCTTAATCCGTTGCGACACGCAACGCAGGTCGCCATCATCGCCGCATAGAGAATCACCTGACGCCGCAGGAGCCGCACATGTTCAAAGACCGCATTTGGTGGATCACCGGCGCATCGTCGGGCATCGGCGCGGCGCTGGCGCGCGCGCTGGCCGCCAAGGGCGCGGCGCTGATTCTGTCAGGGCGCAATGTTGCGGCGCTCGACACCGTGGCGGCGGCGTGCGGCGGCGACACGCTGGTTCTGCCGTTCGAAGCCAGTGATATCGACGCACTGCCCGCGATTGCGGCGCAGGCATGGGGCTGGCGCGGCCGCGTCGATGGGCTGGTCAACAATGCCGGGATCAGCCAGCGGTCGCTGGCCGTCGATACCGACATGGCCGTCTATCGCCGGATCATCGACGTCGACCTGTTGGCGCCGATTGCACTCGCACAGGCGAACCTGCCGCGCATGATCGCGGCGGGCGGCGGGCATATCGTCGCGGTTTCCAGCGTCGCGGGGGTGGCGGGGATACCGATGCGGACCGCCTATTGCGCCGCAAAACACGGCATTTTCGGCTATCACGACGCGGTTCGCGCCGAAAATGAACATCTGGGCCTGAACGTACTGGTCGTCGCGCCGGGGTCGATCCGCACCAACGTCAGCCGCAACGCGCTGAACGGCGACGGCAGCGCGCGCGGGACGAGCGACAAGGCCATCGACAATGGCATCGACCCTGCCGACGCCGCAGCACGCATGATCGAGGCCATTGAAAATGGCGCGCGCGAGCTGTTTATCGCCGAAGGCATGGAGGCCGCGATCCCCGGCCTGCGCCGCACCGACCCCGACGCGCTGTTCGACCGGATGAGCGCGATGGTGCAGGCGGGCTATGCCGGCAAAATGGCGGCAAAATCGGACGCCTGATGCGCGGCCAAAAAAAGGGCCCCGGAGCCGAAGCGCCGGAGCCCTTTCGTGCAGTCGATGCGGTCAATGATCAGCCGTGCGACAGCGCCGCCAGCAACAGAATCGCCACAATGTTGGTGATCTTGATCATCGGGTTGACGGCGGGACCGGCGGTGTCCTTGTACGGATCACCCACCGTGTCGCCGGTCACCGCGGCCTTATGGGCTTCGCTGCCCTTGCCGCCGTGGTTGCCGTCTTCGATATATTTCTTGGCATTGTCCCATGCGCCGCCGCCCGACGTCATCGATATGGCAACGAACAACCCGCCGACGATCACGCCGAGCAACAATGCGCCAAGCGCTTCAAACGCCGCGACCGGACCCGCAACGGCGCGGATGACAAAGAAGACCACGATCGGCGCGAGCACCGGCAGCAGCGACGGGATGATCATTTCCTTGATCGCCGCCTTTGTCACCAAGTCGACCGTGCGCGCATAGTCGGGCTTGGTTTCATAGGTCATGATGCCGGGGTTGTTGGCGAACTGGTCGCGCACATCCTTGACCACTTCACCCGCCGCGCGGCCAACCGCCGTCATGCCCATCGCCCCGAACAGATAGGGCAACAGCGCGCCGAGCAGCAGCCCGACGATGACATAGGGTGACGAGAGCGAGAAGGTCAGCGGCGCGGTCAGCCCCAGCTTTTCCGAATAGGTCGTGATGTCGGCGGTATAGGTGCCGAACAGCACCAGCGCCGCCAGACCGGCCGACCCAATAGCATAGCCCTTGGTCACAGCCTTGGTCGTGTTGCCCACGGCGTCGAGCGCGTCGGTCTTTTCCCGCACGCTTTCTTCCATACCCGCCATTTCGGCGATGCCGCCAGCATTGTCGGTCACCGGGCCATAGGCGTCGAGCGCGACGACCATGCCGGCAATCGCCAGCATCGCGGTTGCGGCAAACGCGATGCCGATCAGGCCCGCCAGCTGGAACGCGATGATGATGCCCGCACAGATGACCAGCGTCGGCAGCGCCGTCGATTCAAGGCTGATCGCCAGTCCCTGAATGACGTTGGTGCCGTGACCGGTTTCCGATGCCTTGGCAATCGAACGCACCGGGCGGTAATTTGTCCCGGTGTAATATTCGGTGATCCACACGAGCAGGCCGGTGACGACCAGACCAAGCAGCGAGCAATAGAAAAGCGTCCGGCCAGTATAACCGCCAACCGCAGTTTCCATGCCACCCAGCGCATAATCAATCGCAAACCAGATCGCCGGGATCGAAGAGATCGCGGTGACCAGAAAGCCCTTGTACATCGCGCCCATGATGTTCGTTGCCCCAGAACCTTTGGCGCCCAGACGCACGAAATATGTGCCCAGGATCGACGTCACGATGCACACGCCGCCGATCAGCAGCGGCAATGCCATCAGGTTGAGCAGCATATCGCCAGCATTGGTGACCAGCAACGCGGTCAGCACCATCGTCGCCCCGACGGTGACGACATAGGTTTCGAACAGATCGGCGGCCATCCCGGCGCAATCGCCGACATTGTCGCCGACATTGTCAGCGATCACCGCGGGGTTGCGCGGGTCATCTTCGGGAATTCCCGCTTCGACCTTGCCCACCAGATCGGCGCCGACGTCGGCGGCCTTGGTGAAAATGCCGCCGCCCAGACGCGCGAAGATGGAGATCAGCGACGCGCCGAACGCCAGTGCGACCAGCCCGTCGATGACCAGGCGGTCATTGGGCTGCAGGCCCGACGGACCCACCAGATACCAAAAGAAGCCCGCAATCGCGAGCAACGCCAGTCCGGCGACCAGCATGCCGGTGATCGCCCCGGCGCGGAACGCCATGGTCAGGCCGCCCTGCAACGAACCGCGCGCGGCTTCGGCTGTGCGGACGTTTGACCGCACCGAAATGTTCATGCCGATATAGCCCGCGACGCCCGAAAGCACCGCGCCGAGCACAAAGCCCGCGCCCGAAATCGGCCCGAGAAACGCGCCGACCAGCACCGCCACCACGACGCCAACCATGGCGATGGTGCGATATTGACGGCCCAGATAGGCTTTTGCGCCTTCCTGAATCGCGGCGGCGATTTCCTGCATTTTTTCATTGCCAGCCGAGGCGCGAAGCACCTGCTGGCTGGTCACGATTCCATAGAGCACGGCCAACAGGCCGCACGCTATCGCGATGTAAACCATAGTCATTGAATGGATACCTTCCCCGAAAAAACAGGGCGATCCCTAACCCGAAACACGCGCAACCCGGCCATTGCCGATACCGCGAAACCCCGTGCGACCACCCCATATTGGTGGCGCGCTTATGATCAGAATCGATGCGAAGGGCAAGGGGGCAGTTTTCCGCCAGTTTCAGGCGACAGAATTGGCGCTTATCGGTGCAGATAACCCAGCTTCGCGGGGAGCGGCACGGGGACACCGCCGTCGGTTAGCTTGATCCCCTGCCCCGCCGCAAACGTGCCGACGCGGGTGAGCATCGTCGCATGCGTCGCCGCCAGCGCCGCCAATTCCGCCGCCGCCGCCGGGTCGGCCGCGAACAACAGCACATAGTCATCACCCGCCGTCGCCGCCGCCAGCCGAGCATCCAGCGTGGCCCCGGCAAAGGCGCGCGCCGCCGCCGAAAGTGGCACGGCGTCGAGCGCAATCGTCACCGCGCAGCCGCTCGCCGTCGCCATCCGCGATGCGTCGATCAGCAGCCCATCGGACACGTCCATCATCGCGGTGACAAGCGGCGCGAGTGCCCCGCCGAGCAAAAGCCGGGGCTGCGGGCGGCAATAGGCCGCGATCAACGCCGCCGGTGCGCGCGCGGCACGCTGGCGGAGCGCCAGCCCCAGCCCGGCATCACCAATCGTCCCACTGACCCACAGGTCATCGCCGGGTCGCGCCCCGCCGCGCTGCGGCACGCCGCCCGGCGGCGCCCGGCCAATCGCCGTGAGGCCCAACGTCAGCGGCGCCCCATCTGGCATCCGCACCGTATCACCGCCAAGCAGCGGCACGCCAAAGTGGCCGAGCGCCGCGCCAAGCCCCGCGACAAAGGCGGCGTTCCAGTCATCATCGCGCGCCATGCCGACGCCGGTCAGTACGCCGAGCGGTGTCGCGCCCTTTGCGGCCAGGTCCGACATGTTCACCGCGACCAGTTTCCACGCCACGTCGGCGGGCGCATCGTCGGACTGGAAATGCACACCCTCAACCAGCATGTCGTGGGTCAGCACCAGATCGCCCTGCGGAACCGCCAGCACCGCCGCATCATCCATCAACCCGCGTGCGCCGGGGTGGCGCGCGATGCCGCGCAACAGCGCGATCAGGCGGTCCTCAGACACGCACATCCTTTGCCATCGCGTCGAGCAAGCCGTTGACGAAACCCGCCTCGCGCGCGTCGTAAAAGGCCTTGGCGACGTCGACATATTCGCTGACCACTGCGCCCACCGGCACGTCGGCGCGCGCGATCAATTCATACGCGCCGCAGCGCAAAATCGCCTTCATCGGGCGGTCGAGCCGCTCGAGCGTCCAGCCGCTGGCAAGCCGCTGGGTAATCGCATCGTCAATTTCGGCGAGCCGCGCCAGCGTGCCCGCGACGACATCGTCAAAGAAGGCCACCTCGGCGTCGGCATAATGCGCGTCTTCGATGACCGCGCCCAACCGATGGCTGTGAAATTCGTGCAGCAACTTGGCGACCGGCGACGGCTCCATGTCATGCTGATACAGCGCCTGAACGGCGCCAAGGCGAGCGGCGGAGCGCGATTGGGCACGGGTAGCTTTGGTCATGTCAGGCGCTTTCGCACGGAAAGGGCGTGCGCGGGAAGCCTTTCCGCATCGGCGAGCGCCGCAGCGGCGGGGCCGAGCGCGTGCATCGCATTGGGGCTCATCCCGATGAAGCTGGTGCGCTTCATGAAGTCGCTCACCGACAGTCCCGACGCAAAGCGCGCGCGGCGCCCCGTTGGCAGCACATGGTTCGGCCCGGCCAGATAATCGCCCATCGCTTCGGGTGTGTGCCGCCCCAGAAACACTGACCCGGCATGGCGGATTTGCCCGAACAACATGTCCGGCGACGCGACGGCGAGTTCAAGATGTTCGGGCGCGAGCTGGTCGATCAGCGCGGGCACCTGATCCAGAAGTTCGACCAATATGACCGCGCCGTGCGCGTCCCAGCTCGCCCGCGCCGTTGCCGCCGTTGCCAGCGTCGGAATGATCGCATCCACCGCCGCGCAGACGGCACCGGCAAAACCGGCGTCATCGGTGATCAGGATCGACTGGCTGGTCGGGTCATGTTCGGCCTGACTGAGCAGGTCGGCGGCGATCCATGCGGGATCATTGTCGGCGTCGGCAACGACCAATATCTCGGACGGGCCGGCAACCATGTCGATGCCGACAACGCCGTATAGCTGGCGCTTTGCCTCTGCCACCCACGCATTGCCGGGGCCGGTGATGACATCGACCGGCGCGATTTTTTGCGTGCCATAGGCCAGCGCGGCGATTGCCTGCGCGCCGCCGATCCGCCAGATTTCGCTGATCCCGGCGATATGCGCCGCCGCGAGCACCGCGTCGTTCAGCGCGCCGCGCGGCGTCGGCGTCACCATTACCAGCCGCTCAACGCCCGCGACCTTTGCCGGGATCGCGTTCATCAGAACGGACGAAGGGTAAGCCGCGCGGCCACCGGGCACGTAAATCCCCGCCGCGTCCACCGCGCCCCACCGGTAGCCCAGCGATACGCCGGCCGCGTCGGTCCATGCGTCATTGTGCGGCTTCAACCGCTGATGATAGTCGGACACACGCTGGGCCGCGCACAACAGCGCCGCGCGCAGGGCATCGTCCAGACCATCGAACGCGGCACGGCATTGCTGCGCGTCGATCCGCCAGCCCTCTGCATCCAGATCAAAGCCATCGAATTTTGCGGTCATCGCCGCCACGGCAATGTCACCCTCGACCTTGACCCGGCGCAATATCGCAGCGACATCGGCGGCGACGCCGGGGTCGCTTTCGCGGCGCGCATCGACCAACGCCGCAAAGTCAGCGTCAAAATTGGCAGCGCTGGCATCCAGCCGCTGGACCATCAGCCCACGGCCTGGCGGAATTTTTCAACGAGCGCGGGCACTTCGGCCGAACGCAGCTTGAACGCCGCGCGGTTGACGATCAGCCGCGCCGAAACCGGTGCGATCACCGCTTCTTCGACCAGCCCATTGTCCTTGAGCGTCTGGCCCGACGACACCAGATCGACGATCCGGCTGGCGAGGCCGAGTTTGGGGGCAATTTCCATCGCGCCGTTGAGCTTGACGCATTCGGCCTGCACCCCGCGCGCTTCATACCAGCGGCGCGTGGTTGCGGGATATTTGGTTGCGATCCGCACATGGCTAGTCGCCGTTTCGGCCGTTGCGGCGCCCGCCGGGGCGGCAATCGACAGGCGGCAATGGCCGATGTTCAAATCGACCGGTGCATAGAGCTCGCTATAGTCAAATTCATCGACCACGTCGGACCCGACAATGCCGATGTGCGCCGCACCGTGCGCCACGAATGTGGCGACGTCAAACGCGCGCACCCGGATCAGCGAAATATGCGGCTGGTTCGTCGCAAAAATCAGGGCGCGGCTGGCCTTGTCAAAGAAATCGGGCGCAGGGGTGATCCCGACGCGCGCCAGCAGCGGCAGCGCCTCGTCCAAAATTCGCCCCTTGGGGATGGCAAAGATGAGCGGTTCGGGCATAGTCCGCGCGGCACATAGGGCGAGGGAGGCCAAAGGGCAATATGAGTGACGATTTCGGGCATGGCGCCATGGACAATAACCAGATTGCATTGGGCATCAACTTTCAGGCCGAACACTGCCGCCGCAACGACGCGCCCGTCACCGCGCGCATCATCACCGCCCAGCTGGCGTTGATGCAGGGTGACAGTGCGTGCGGGCGGTGCATCGCCAACTGGCCGGGCCTGCCGCTGGAAGATGCGATGCCGCTGCGGCTGGCGGGTGGTTTCCACCATCTGTTGCTGACCGGTGATGAGGACCGGCTGGTGCCGGTCTATCGCGGCGCGGTGACCGACCAAGGCGACGTCGACGCCATCGTTGCCGCCGTGACCGCCGACCATGATGCGCGGCTGCTCCCATGGCTCGACGGCCCGCCGCAGACCAACGAAGCGGGGCGGTCGGCCAGTTTCATGGCGGGGCTGCTGTGGCTGTCCGACAAGATTGGCGCACGTTTTGAACTTAACGAACTGGGCGCAAGCGCGGGCATCAATACGATGATGGATCGTTACCATTATGATCTGGGCGGCGTGACCGCCGGGCCGGATGCATCACCTATGCGGATCAAGCCCGTATGGCGCGGCCCGCCCCCGCCGTTGGCCGATGTCGACATTGTCGCCATAAGCGGCTGTGATCAGGCCCCCGTCGACCTGTCCGACCCGGATGCGGCGCTGCGCGTCAAAAGCTATGTCTGGCCCGAAAACGCCGACCGGATCGCGCGCATGGATGCGGCAATCGCGCTGGCATCGGCAAAGCGCCCCGACGTTGTGCGCGCCGACGCGCTCGACTGGGTGCGCACCCGGTTGTCCACGCCGCAAGGCGCACAGGTCATGCGCGTGATCAACCATTCGATCGTGTGGCAATATATCCCCGGGGACCGCCGACGGCTGATATCCGCTGCGATCGCGGCGGCGGGCCGCACCGCGACCCCCGAGCGCCCGTTGGCGTGGATGATGCTGGAAACCAACCGCGAAACCTTCAAGCACGAGCTGAAGGTCAAATATTGGCCGGGGCCGGACGTCTGGCACCTGCTTGCCGAGGCGCAGGCGCACGGCGCATGGGTCGAATGGCTGGCGTAATGGCCGCCTATAATCGTGCCGCAATGTCCTGCAACATGTGACGCACCGGCGGCGGAAACATGGGCCGCGATGGCGCTGCGTCGATCGCGGCGATCCGCTCAAACAAACGTTCGCTCGCCGCCATGATCACCTGAACCGGTTCGGGGAATAGCGATGCGACCGCCCAGTCGACCGATGCTGCCTCGCCCAGCGCCAGCGTCGCCGGATCGGCATCGGCGCGCACTTCGCCCGCAAAAATCGCACGCTGATTGAGCAGCCAGGCGATGACATGCATCAACCGCGTCGTTGTTTTCAGCGATTCGCAGGCAAAGCCAATGCGCAGCGCAGCGTCGGCAACCACATCAACCGCGGGCCGTTCGGCGGCGAAACAGCCATAGGCTTCGTCGGCCAGCACCATCGCCTCGACATAAAGCGATTCGACAAGACGCTGGCGCAGCGGCACCGGCGCGCGTTTGATAAGGGTCAGCATGCGCGACATGATGGCGCGCTTCTGCCATGACAAAAGCAGCGATGGCAATGTCGTTCACCATCATTCGTCCGCGTCCGTCGTCCCGTTTCAGGGCAGGCGATAAAGCCACAGCGACAGGCCATCGCGCACGTTTTCGGGCGATTTTTCGGCCAATATCCGCACCGCATCGGCGCGCGCGCGGTCGAGTATGGCGGGCGCAATGTCGGCGGCATGATAAACAAAATCCGCCTGCCCCATCAACCGCGCGGCGCGCAGCGTCAGATCATCGGGGTCATCGCTGGTGATGGCAATATCGATCAGCCCGGCCGATGACGGCGCGTCGGGCGCGGTCAGCCACGCCGCGACCGTTGCCGCATCACCCCCGCCCAGCGGGTCGAGCGCCCCGCCGGGCAGCAAGGCGGCGTCGATGGCGCGCCGCCGGTCCGCCGTCGTTGCCCATCGCGCGCGGATGTGCGGCCGGGCGTCGGCCATCGCCTTTGCCAGCGCGCCAAGCGTCGCGGGCAGCAGCGCCTCGATCCGCTGGCGCAGCGCTTTGGCCATGCCCGCCGACGCCCCCGCCGTGCCGATGGCGATCAGCACCGGCGCGCGGTCGACAATTGCCGGGGTCAGAAAATCGCACAGCAACGGCTGGTCGAC
>JBEGPL010000261.1:0-12950 GCA_041181445.1 Pseudomonadota bacterium | reverse complement strand
CGCCGCCCTCGCCGCCGCGTGGCTCGCCGATCATTATACCGCGCCGATCGTGCTGATGGGGCTGCTGATCGGGCTGGCACTCAGTTTCGTGTCGCAGGACAAGCGCACCCACGCCGGGCTCGACCTGCTCTCGCAAACCGCGCTGCGTATCGGCATCGTCTTCGTCGGCGCGCGGATCACGGTTGATCAGATTGTCGCCATTGGGCCGCTCCCGTTCGCGGCGCTGGTCGGCATCATGCTCGGCGTGATCGTCGTCACCATGGCAAGCGCGCGGCTGTTCGGGCAGGACCGTTTTGCCGCGCTGCTGGCCGGCGGCGCCACCGCGATCTGCGGCGCGTCGGCGGCGCTCGCGCTTTACAGCCTGATCGGCCGCGACCGCGTCGACCAGTCGCGTTTCACGCTGACGCTGGTCGGCATCACGCTGGCGAGCGCGGTCGCGATGTCGCTCTATCCCATATTGGCGGTCCAGATCGGGCTGAGCGATGCGCAGGCCGGGTTCCTGATCGGTGCGTCGATCCACGACGTCGCCCAGGCCATCGGCGGCGGTTTTTCCTTTTCACCGCAGGCGGGCGAAACCGCCACCATCGTCAAGCTGACCCGCGTCGCGCTGCTGGCGCCGATGCTGACGCTTGCGGCGATGTGGCTGGTGCATCAAAGCGGCGGCGCGGCGCGCCAGCGCGTTTCGCTGCGCCTGCCATGGTTCATCCTCGCCTTTCTGGGCGTCGTCGCGGTCAATTCACTGGTTGCCGTCCCCAAGGCGGTGACCAGCACCGCCGCCGACGTTGCACAGGGGTTGCTGTTGCTCGCCATCGTGTCGACCGCGATGAAGGCGCAGCTTCATCTGCTGCTCAATCAGGGCTGGCGGCCCTTTGCGCCGGTCGTGGTCGCGACGCTGACCAGTTTCTGCCTGTCGCTGATCGCGGCATTGACGCTATAAGCAGGGCCATGACTCGCACCGATTATGACCTGATCGTCGTTGGCGGCGGCATCAATGGCGCGGGCATTGCGCGCGATGCCGCCGGGCGCGGCGCGCGCGTCGCGCTGGTCGAACGCGGCGATCTGGCGCAGGGGACGTCGTCGGCGTCGACCAAGTTGATCCACGGCGGACTGCGTTACCTTGAACATTATGAATTTGCGCTGGTGCGTGAGGCGCTGCGCGAGCGCGAGAAACTGTGGGCGATTGCACCGCACATCATCTGGCCGCTGCGTTTTGTCCTGCCCTATAAGCCGGGCATCCGCCCGCGCTGGCTGATCCGGCTCGGCCTGTTCCTCTATGACCATATCGGCGGGCGCAAGCGCCTGCCCGGTGCCAAATCGCTCGATCTGACGCGCGACCCCGCCGGCACCGTGCTGCTGCCCAGCTTCACGCGCGGCTTTGAATATAGCGACGGCTGGGTCGACGATGCACGGCTGGTCGTGCTCAACGCGCGCGACGCGGCGGACCGAGGCGCGGATATTCTGACCCACCATGACGTCACAAATCTGGATCAAGGCGTTGATTATTGGACGGTTTCATTGGGCGCGCCAGACGGGGTGCAGCGGCGCATCACCGCGCGCGCGGTGGTCAACGCCGCCGGACCATCGGTGCTGGCGCTGCTCGACACCGCCCATGCGCCGCATCATTTTTCGATCCGCATGGTGCGCGGATCGCACATCGTGGTGAAACGCCTGTTCGACCATGGCCGCGCCTATTTCTGTCAGAATGACGATGGCCGCATCTTTTTTGCCATTCCCTATGAGGGCGATTTCACGCTGATCGGCACGACCGACAGCGACCATCACGGTCCGTTGGCCGATGTCCGCGCCAGCGCCGAAGAAATCGCCTATCTGTGCGACGCGGCGGGCGACTATTTTCGCCAGCGTATCACCCCCGCCGATGTCGTATGGAGCTACGCCGGGGTCCGCCCGTTGGTCGACGACGGGTCGGACCGGCCCGAAGCGGCCACGCGCGGCTATCGTTTCGAGCGTGCCGGGCACGACGCGGCGCCGCTGGTGTCGGTGTTCGGCGGCAAGATCACAACCTATCGCACGTTGGCGGAGGGCGCGATTGCCCAGCTTGCGGACGCGCTGCCAATGCTCGCCGGGCCGTCGTGGACCGCGACAAAACCGCTGCCCGGCGGCGATTTCCCGGCCGACGGCGCGCCCGCACTGACCGCAGCATTGATCCACGACTTTCCGTTCCTGAGCCCCGCACATGCCGCGCGGCTGACCCGCCTTTATGGCACCACGGCGCGCACCATATTGGGCGCGGCGACCGGCCACGCCGATCTGGGCGCGCATTTCGGGCATGATCTGTACGCTGCCGAGGTCGATCATCTGGTCCAGCGCGAATGGGCGCAAACGGCCGATGATATTTTGTGGCGGCGGACCAAATTGGGGCTGCGGCTGTCGGCAGTGCAAGTGGCCGCGCTTGCCGCCTATCTGGCGCGGCTCAATTCGCCGGGATCGCCCAGCTGACGGTGAGCTGGCTGGCGCGGCGCGGAATGTCCAGCTTGGCCTCGCTGAACGTCACTTTTTCGCCCGCAGGCAGGCTGCGCACTGGCGGCTTGATCGTCCAGCTATAGACAATGGTTCCCTGCGCATCGCGCAGCTCGGCCAGAATTGGCGGCACCGCCTGCGCCCGATCGGTCGGGTTGATGATCGTCCCGCTCGCCGCGAAATAGATCGTATTGTCAGCCAGCGTGCGGTGGTCCTGATTGGCATCGAGTTCGATCAGCAGGTCGGGTTCGGCGACAAGCCCCGGAATCCCCAGCCCCTGCGCCCAAGCCGGAAGGCCAAACCAGTAAAGCGCCGCCGTCGCACCGGTCAGCAAAAGCGCGACACTGGCGGCAATGATCGTCCATTTGCGCGCCGGGTTGCGGCGCGGCCGCCGGAACGGCAGCGGCGGCTGATCAACCGGCGCCGGTTCGGGTTCGGCGCGCACGCGCGGCGCGGCGGCGACCGGCGGCACCGGCGTTTCGGGCAGCGGCGCGGCGGGTGAAGCGGTTGGCGCAGGCGATACCGGCACCGACGTCGCGGTCTCGGCGAATCCCGTGCCTTCGGGACGCACGGCGGCAATCGCCGGTTCCTGAAACCAGTTGTGACGGCATGCGGCACAGCGCACCGACCGGCCGTTGGGGCCAATCGCGCTGTCGGGCACCACATAGCGCGTTTTGCAGGATGGGCAGGCCAGGATCATCACAAGCGTCTAAACACGCTCGGATCGCGGCTGGCAAGCGTTGCGATGGGTAAAGCGGCGAATTTGAGCGCTTGTCCCCCCGCGCAGCATGCCAAAGCGCCTTGTCCGTCGCGGTCAGCCGTGCGAGAGGCGGGTTATGAACGCGACCCCGCCACCCGTGGCCCGCGCGACCGGCGCGATGGTGCAGTTCGACAAGGTCGGGCTGCGCTATGGCACCGATTCAGAGGTGCTGGCCGACGTCAGTTTCAACCTGCAACCCGGCAGTTTTTATTTCCTGACCGGCGCGTCGGGGGCGGGCAAGACGTCGCTGCTCAAGCTGCTTTATCTGACCCAGCGACCCAGCCGCGGCATTGTCCGGCTGTTTGGCGAGGATCTGGTGACCATGCCGCGCCACCGCCTGCCGGGGTTCCGGCGCCGGATTGGCGTCGTGTTTCAGGATTTTCGCCTGATCCCGCATTTGAGCGCACACGACAATATCGCGCTGCCGCTGCGCATTGCCGGGGTCAGCGAGCGCGACCTGGCCTCGCCCGTGCGCGAAATGCTGTCGTGGATCGGATTGAAAGAACGCGCCGACGCGCGCCCGGCGACGCTGTCGGGCGGCGAACAGCAACGCGTCGCCATTGCCCGTGCAGTGATCGCGCGGCCGCAATTGCTGGTCGCCGACGAGCCGACGGGCAACGTCGACCCCGAAATGGCGATGCGACTGCTCGGCTTGTTCGAAGCGCTCAACCGGCTGGGCACCACCGTCATCGTCGCCACCCATGATGTCCATCTGATCAGCCGCGTCCCCAATGCCCAGATGATGCGGCTGGAACGCGGGCGGCTGGCCGACCCGACCGGCGCGCTGCTCTATCCGCCGGCGAACCGCATATGAACCGCGAGCTGCCCCCATGTTGATCCCCTCAGTGCCGCCGCAGCAGCGCGCGTTGCTGCCCGAGGGCCGCCTGTCCGGGCCGATGCCGTGGGTCATCGCGATCCTGATGTTCCTGACCCTGCTCGCGGCGGCGGCGGGACTGGGCCTGTGGCGTTCGGCCGATGGCATCGGCGACGCCATTGCCGGGCGCGTCACCGTGCAGATTGTCGACGCCAACCCCGAAACGCGCGCCGCCACCGCCGTCCGGCTGCGCCGCGAAATCGCCGCCGCGCCTTATGTCCGCGCCGCGCGCGGCGTCGAACGCGAAGAAATGGTGGCGATGATGGGCCGCTGGTTCGGCGATCTGGAGGGCGAGGATGATCCGGTGCTGCGCGAATTGCCGATGCCCGCGCTGATCGACGTCGATTTTGTTGCCGGCGACGCCGACGCCAATCTGCGCGCGCTGCGCACCCTGATCAACGCCAGCGCTCCCAGTGCCCGGGCGACACCGCACGCCGACTGGCTGGGACCAGTGGCCCAGTTGATCAGGTCGCTCGCGTGGATCGCGGTCGCACTGGTCCTGATGATGAGCGCGGCGACGGCGGCGGTGGTGATGCTGACCGCGCGTGCCGCGCTCGGCACACATTTTTCGACCATCGAAATCATGCATTTGATTGGCGCGACCGACAAGCAGGTCACCCGCCTGTTCCAGCGCCGCATTGCCATCGACACCGCCTTTGGTGTCGCGCTGGGCACGCTGGTCGCGACGGCGGTGATGTTGCTGCTCGGCTGGCAGTTGAGCGGGGTGACGTCGGGGCTCGCCGCGACCGCCAGTCTGGGCGTCTATGGCTGGCTGGTCTTGCTGGCGCTGCCGCTTTTCGGTATTGCCGTGGGCGCGCTCACAGCGCGCTGGACCTTGATGTCCACTCTGAAGAAGACCCTATGATCGGCCGTTTCCTCTCGCTTGTGTTTCTGGCCTGGCTGCTGGGCTTTGCCTGGTTTGCGCTGCTGTTGCCGCTGCCAGCCCCGGCGGCGCGCACCGACGCCATCGTCGTGCTGACCGGCGGCGGCGGGCGGATCGACCGTGCACTCGAACGGCTGGAGGCGGGCGATGCCAAGCGCCTGTTCATTTCGGGCGTCGACCGCAACGTCAAGCCGCACGAACTGGCCGCGACCTATCGCCGCCCGCGCGCGCTGTTCGATTGCTGCGTCGTGCTGGGGTTCGAGGCGCTGGACACACGGTCAAATGCCGACGAAGTCGCGCGCTGGGTTGCGCGGCGCAACTATCATTCGATCCGGCTGGTCACGACCGACTGGCACATGCGCCGGTCGGAGCGCGAATTGCGCCGCGCGCTGCCCGCCGACGTTGCGATCGTCGCCGATGCCGTGCGCAGCCAACCCGAACTGCCGACGCTGTGGTGGGAATATCAGAAATATCTGCTGGGGCGGATGGGCGGCCTGCTGGGGCTGTGAAAAACGCGATCGCCCTGGTGCGGACGCTGGTCTTTGCCGTCCTGTTCATCGCCGAATCGACGGTTTTTTCGTTCGGTGCGCTGTTTGCCATCCCCTTTGGCAAGCGCGCGGTGGTGTTCAATGTGCGCTGCTGGTCGGCGATCCACCGCTGGCTGTGCCGCTGGATCCTTGGCCAGCGCGTCCACTTCACCGCCCCGATGCCCGACGGCCCGTTCCTCTATGTCTTCAAGCATGAATCGATGTTTGAAACGATCGAGACGCCGATGTTGTTCGCGCATCCAGCGGTATTCGCCAAGGCCGAACTGTTCCGCATCCCGGTGTGGGGCGCGGCCGCGCTCACCTATGGCCTGATCCCGGTCGAGCGCGACGGCGGCGGCAAAGCGATGCGCGCAATGATCGCGTCGTCGCGCGCCGCGCTCGATGCCGGTCGGCCGCTGTGCCTGTTTCCCGAAGGCACACGGGTATGGCCGGGGCAGTCGCCGCCGCTCAAGCCCGGGTTTGCGGGACTTTACAAGTTGCTCGGCGTTCCAGTGATCCCGGTCGCGGTCGATTCGGGGTCAATCTATCCGCGCGGATTCCTGAAATTTCCCGGCGTCATCACCTATCGCCTCGGCACGCCTATCCCGCCCGGGCTGGGCCGCGACGAGATTGAGGCGCGGGTGCATGCCGGGATCAATGCGTTGAATGTGGCGGCGCGCGACCAAAAAACCTAATGCTTGCGCCCAAAGTCAGGCGCAGGATCATCCTGACCTTCGGCGATGATCGAGCGGCGGATTGCCCGCGTCCGCGTGAACCAGTCTTCGAGGATCTGGCCGTCGCCAACGCGAATCGCACGTTGCAATTGCGACAGATCTTCTGAAAAGCGCTGAAGCATTTCGAGCACCGCGTCGCGGTTGTTCAGAAACACGTCGCGCCACATCACCGGGTCGCTCGCCGCAATGCGGGTGAAATCGCGAAAGCCCCCGGCCGAATATTTGATGACTTCGCTGCGCGTCACACCTTCCAGATCGCTCGCGGTGCCAACAATGGTATAGGCGATAAGGTGCGGCAGATGGCTGGTCACCGCCAGCACCAGATCATGATGCGCGGCGTCCATATGTTCGACGCGCGCGCCAAGCGCCGTCCAGAAATCGGCCAGCGCCGACACTTTGTCGCCATCGGCATCGGCGGGCGGCGTCAATATGCACCAGCGTCCGTCGAACAGCGAGGCAAAGCCCGCCGCCGGGCCGCTATTCTCCGTCCCTGCCACCGGATGCGCGGGGATGACGGTCACGCCGGGCAGCGCCGCGGTCAGCGCCGCCAATACATCGGCCTTTGACGATCCGACGTCGCTGACAACCGCGCCAGGCGCCAGATTGGGCGCAATCGCGGCACCGACGGTGGCCATTTGGCCCACCGGCACACACAGGATTATCAATTCCGCAATTACCACTGCATCGGCGGCGCTGGCGGCATAATCGTCGCAAATCTCCATTTTTTGGGCGATCTGGCGGCATTCGGCGCTGACGTCATAGCCGCAGATGCGGACATCGGGCATCCGTTCGCGCACCGCGCGCGCAATCGACGATCCGATCAGGCCCAGCCCGATGATCGCGACAGACCGGAACGCGGCCACCGCGCGTCAGCCCGCCATGATCCGGCGCAGCGCCGCCGCCACGCCCTTTGTCTCATCCGCCGTGCCGATGGTGATGCGCAGCCCGTGGGGCAGCCCCTGTCCGGGCAGCCAGCGGACGATATAGCCCGCGTCCATCAATCCCTGATACGCTGTCTGGGCCGACACCGTGCCTTCGAACAATATCAGGATGAAATTGGTCGCCGACGGGATCGCGCGCAGCCCATGATTGCCCAGCGCATTGATTTCCGTCGCGAGCCAGTCGCGCCATTGCCGGTTATGTTCGCGGCTTTGCGTCACAAAATCGCCATCGCCGAGCGCCGCGACGGCCGCGGCCTGCCCGCAGCGCGTGACGTTGAACGGCGCGCGGATGCGGTGCAGTGCATCGATCACCGCGGCGCTGGCATAGCCCCAGCCGATCCGTTCAGCCGCCAGCCCGTGGATTTTTGAAAAGGTGCGCGTGACAAGAACATTGGCCGCCGTCGCCGCCAGCGCCAGCCCGCCATCGTCCTGATCGGGATCCAGATATTCGGCATAGGCCTGGTCGAGCACGAACAGGACATCGGACGGCAGACCGGCGTGCAGCCGCGCGATGTCCGCCGCGCGGGTCAGGGTGCCGGTGGGATTGTTGGGATTGGCGAGATAGACGACGCGCGTGCGCGGGGTCACCGCCGCGAGCAGTGCGTCGACATTGGTCGCATAATCATCGTCCGCCGCTTCGACAGGCGTCGCACCCACGCGGCGCGCGGCGATTTCATACACCGCAAAGCCATAGCGCATGAACAAAATCTCGTCGCCCGGCCCGGCGTAGGCACTGGCGGCGATGTGGAGCAGTTCGTCCGACCCGGTGCCATAGATGATGCGGTCGGCGTCGAGGCCGTGGTGCGCCGCCAGCGCCGCGCGCAGCGCCGCCGCTGTCGGATCGGGATAACGCGCCATATCACCCGCTGCGTCCAGAAATGCGGCGCGGGCAAGCGCGCTGGTGCCGAGCGGGTTTTCGTTCGCCGACAGCTTGGCCAGCGGGCGACCATCGTCACTCTGCGCCTTGCCGGGCACATAGGGTGCGATCGACGAAATCCACGGTTTGGGGACGGGACAGGCGGCTGTTTTGGTCATGCCGCGCCGGTTAAGCCGATGCGGCGGCGCTGTCCAGCGCGTTGACAGCCCTGCCACGTCCCCATAGGCGGCAGTAATGGCCCCGCGCATCCGCACCATCGACCATCAAAGCGTCCGCTTGCCCGGACCGCTGACGCTCGACAGCGGCGCGGTGCTGACCCCCGTCGACATCGCCTATCAAAGCTATGGCACGCTCAACGCCGACAAATCCAACGCAATCCTGATCGCGCATGCGCTGACGATGGACCAATATGTCGCGAGCGACCATCCGCTGACCGGCAAGCCGGGGTGGTGGGACAAGGCCGTTGGCCCCGGCAAGGTCATCGACACCGACAGACATTTTGTGCTGTGCGCCAATGTGCTGGGCAGTTGCATGGGGTCGACCGGGCCGTCGAGCATCGACCCCGCGACCGGCGCACCGCTGGCGATGCGCTTTCCGGTGATCACCATCCGCGACATGGTGCGCGCCCAGATGTTGCTGCTCGACCATTTCGGCATCGACCGGCTGGCCGCCGTGATCGGCGGGTCGATGGGCGGGATGCTGGCGCTCAGTCTGGCCGCCACCGCGCCCGAACGCGTCGCATCGGCGCTGGTGATCGCGTCGGCGGCGCGGCACTCGGCGCAGAATATCGCCTTCCACGAGGTCGGACGACAGGCGATCATGGCCGATCCCGCCTGGGCCGGCGGCGATTATTACGCCACCGGCGCGGTCCCGACCAAAGGCCTGTCGGTCGCGCGCATGGCGGCACACATCACCTATTTGTCCGAAGCCGGGCTGACCGAGAAATTCGGCCGCCGGTTGCAGGATCGCAAGGGCAAGACGTTCGGTTTCGACGCCGATTTCCAGATCGAAAGCTATTTGCGGCATCAGGGGCTGAGCTTCGTCGACCGGTTCGACGCCAACTCCTATCTCTACATCACCCGCGCGATGGACTATTTCGACCTGGCCGAGGAACATGGCGGCCAGCTCGCCAACGCCTTTGTGGGCACGAAAACGCGCTTTTGCCTGATCAGTTTCGACACCGACTGGTTGTATCCCACCGCCGAATCGCGCCGCATTGTCCGCGCGCTCCACGGTGCGGGCGCGGCGGCCAGCTTTGTCGAGCTCTCCGCGCCCTATGGCCACGACAGTTTCCTGCTCGATGTGCCCGCAATGAACGTCGTGATGGCCGGGTTTCTTCAGGCGGGGGGTGCTCAATGACCGAACTCCGCCCCGACCTTGCGATCATCGCGGCAAATGTCCGCCCCGAAACGCGGGTGCTCGACGTCGGCTGCGGCGATGGCACGCTGATGGCGGCGCTGCGCCGCGACAAGGGCATTGACGCGCGCGGGCTGGAGCT
This sequence comes from Pseudomonadota bacterium, assembly GCA_041181445.1. Taxonomy (GTDB): domain Bacteria; phylum Pseudomonadota; class Alphaproteobacteria; order Sphingomonadales; family Sphingomonadaceae; genus Sphingopyxis. Next base: position 3,378 of record JBEGPL010000261.1, on the reverse strand, counting down.
TGACGCCGCCAATGTTGCCGCCGCCGTCGGGCGCGGGCTGGCGGTGGTGCAGGGCGACGCCGACCGCGACCTGGCCGATTATCCCACCGACAGTTACGATTATGCGATTCTCAGCCAGACGCTGCAAACCACGCATCGTCCCGACCGCATCGTCGCTGAGCTACTGCGCATCGCGCCACTGGCCTTTGTCAGCTTTCCGAACTTTGCCCACTGGCGGGTGCGGATGGCGTTGCTGGTCGGCGGGCGGATGCCGGTGACCGCCAGCCTGCCGGTCAGCTGGTATGAAACGCCCAATATCCACCACGCCACCATCGACGATTTCCGCAGCTTTGTGCGCGATTCGGGAATCGGCGTGGCGGGGCAATGGTTTCTGTCGGGTGGCCGCCCGATCGGCGGCGCGGCGGCAAATCTGCGCGCCGAACAGGCCGTGTTCCTCCTTCGCCGCCCGCATGACGTCACCGGCGCATAAGCCGTTCATCCAAAGGCTGAAATTCCGGTAATTGCCCGCCCCAGGATTAACGCATGGACGTCGTGCGTGCCTTCGTAAGTGTTCACCGTTTCCAGGTTCACCGCATGGCGGATGACATGATAATCGGCCGAAATACCGTTGCCGCCGTGCATGTCGCGCGCAACCCGGGCGATGTCGAGCGCCTTGCCGCAATTGTTGCGTTTGATGATACTGATCATGTCGGGCGACAGATGGCCGTCGTCGATCATCCGCCCGACGCGCAGCGCGGCCCCCAGCCCCAGCGCAATTTCGGTCATCATATTGGCGAGTTTGAGCTGGACCAGCTGCGTCGCCGCGAGCGGGCGGCCAAATTGTTTGCGGTCGAGCGTGTAGGACCGCGCCGCCTCGAAACAAAATTCCGCCGCGCCCATTGCGCCCCAGCCGATGCCGTAGCGCGCCCGGTTGAGACATCCGAACGGACCCTTCAACCCCTGCACATCGGGGAGCAGCGCATCCTCGCCCACGTCGACGCCGTCCATGACGATTTCGCCGGTGATCGACGCGCGCAGCGACACCTTGCCCTCGATCTTGGGGGCCGACAGACCTTTCATGCCCTTTTCGAGGATGAACCCGCGAATCCCGCCGCCGTGCGCGTCCGATTTGGCCCAGACGATGAACACATCGGCGATAGGCGCGTTGGTGATCCACATTTTTGCGCCATCGAGCCGGTATCCGCCGTCGATTTTTGTTGCGCGGGTGCGCATCCCCGCCGGGTCCGACCCGGCGTCGGGTTCGGTCAGCCCGAAACAGCCGATCAGTTCACCACGCGCGAGGCCCGGCAGATATCTGCGTTTCTGGTCTTCGGACCCATAGGCGTTGATCGGGTGCATCACGAGGCTGCTTTGCACCGACATTGCCGAACGGTACCCCGAATCGACGCGTTCAACCTCACGCGCGATCAGCCCATAACTGACATAGCCCAGACCCGCGCCGCCATATGCGGGGTCAATCGTCGCACCCAACAGTCCGAGTGCGCCCATTTCGGCCATGATTTCGCGGTCGAATGCCTCGTCCAGAAAGGCGCGCGTGACGCGCGGCATCAGCGCGTCGGTGCAATAATCGCGAGTCGTGTCGCGCACCATCCGTTCTTCGTCGGTCAATTGCGCGTCGAGCGCGAAGGGGTCGGACCAATCAAGCGGAACGACGGCGTGATGATCGGCCATGGATCGTGCTTTCTGTGTATTTATCGACGCGGCGGCACCGGCAACGCCGGAGCGTCGGCCGCCTGCGGTTCCAGTATCGCGGCGGTTTCGATCAGGTCAAGCGCCCGCCGCGCTTCGGCATAGCGGCGCGCGTCGATCAACCAGCGCGCCGCCAGTTTGCGCCCCGACAGCGTTTCGACAACCGTGACGGCAGCATCGACATGGCCGGCGTCGATCAACCGCTGCGCGCGTTCGAACCGCTGCGATGATGCCGGTGACGGCGCGCCCTCGCTGCGCAACACGAACAATTCGCTCAGCTCGCGCGAAAGCCCCGACCAGAATCCGTTGCCCGCCGCGCTGCCGCTGATCAATTTCGGCCCGAGATCTGCCAGCCGCGCGCGGAGCTGTTCCAGCGTCACCGGATCCGCCGCCGCCGCGACAATTGTCGCCACCGCTTTGGGCTGTTCGCTGCCAAAACGGCGCAGGAGTTGATCCTGCAAATAGCCGAGCGGCAGTCCCTTATCGAGCGCGCGCCGGGCCGCAAAGGCTATCAGCAGCGCTTCGGCGCGCCCGGCATTGTCCGACGCGGCTTCGGCGTCGCGGGCAATGGCGCCCAAACGCTCTTCGATGCCGAGCAGCCGACTTTCGAGCGTCGTCGGCGAGGGCGCTGCAGGCGCGGCCACGGCAACCGATGGCGGGGGCACGGCAGGCGGCGGCCCCTGTATCGCGGCGGCAGGCGGGGCCGCGCGCGGCGCAATCGGCGCCGGCACCGGATCGGCCCGGGATAACGCGACATAGGCGGTCCAACCGCCCGCCGCGAGCGCCCCGGCAACCAGCAGGATCGCCGCCAGCCAATACCAGCGCCGCTGGCGTGCTGACTGTAACTGCGCGGCGTCCACGCTCATGCCAGGTCCTGTGACGCTGCGTCCATGTCCGCGTCTTGGCACAGCTTTGCCGCCAGCGCCAGCATCGCGCCGTCTCGTGCGCGGTCGGCGACGGCGAGACGGCGCCAGCCGGGCCCGGCAGCGCGGGCGGCAGCGGCGCTGATCGCAACCAGCGTCAGCGCGGAACGCTGATCCCCGGCCAGGCTGGCAAAATGCGCCGCCGCGCGCGCCGAATGGAGCAGGACGACTGGCAGCTGCGCCAACTGGCCGTCCCAATCGGGCGGCGCGGCCAGCGCCGTCGCGGCATAGACCGGCAATGGATCGATTGTCATCCCCGGCGGCGGTGAAAGCGCGCGGCGGTGACGCCCGCACGGCCAAAGCAGGCGCCGCAAGCCCGCGCGGACCGCTTGGTCGATCAGCGCCGCCGCATCGCCGCCACCGATGATCGTCACGTTCAGTCCGGCGGCGCGCGCCGCCGCCGCCGTTGCGGCGCCGACAGCACAGACAGGCAGCGCCGAAAGCCGCGCAAGCCCCGGCCCGGCCAGCCGCACGGCGCGCGCGCTGGTGAGCATCATGGCGTCATAATGTGCGGGGTCGGGAACGCCCCAAGCCACTGATATTTCAGTGAACAACGACATGACAAGCGGCACCAGCCCCAACCTGCGCGCGGCGGCGGCGGTTGCGTCTGCGCCCGGTTGCGGGCGAATGATAAGCACCGGCGGCGCCACCCACTATCCGCCAAAGACCGCGCGGACATGCAGCGGTGCCCGGCCCAGCATGTCACGCGCGAGGTCGGCAATCGCCGCCGCGTCATCGCCCGCGCACGACCCGTCGATCATCACGC
>JBEGPL010000260.1:0-2866 GCA_041181445.1 Pseudomonadota bacterium | reverse complement strand
GGCTATTGGAACAACGCCGCCGCGACCCAGGCGGCGTTCACGGCCGACGGCTTCTTTCGCTCGGGCGATCTGGGTTATCTCGACGAGGATGGCTATCTGTTCATCGTTGACCGCAAAAAGGACATCATCATCCGCGGCGGCGAAAACATCAGCTGTCAGGAGGTCGAGGCGGCCATATTTGAACATCCCGATGCCAGCGAGTGCGCGGTGTTCGGCCTGCCCGACGAACGGTTCGGCGAAGTTCCCGGCGCGGTTGTCCATATGGCCGATGGCAGCACGACCGACGCCGAAGCGCTGAAGGCGTTTCTGGCAACGCGGCTTGCCGCGTTCAAAGTGCCGCAGATGATCTGGCTGTCGGCCGATTTGTTGCCCAAACTTGGGACCGAGAAAATCGACAAGGTTGCGCTGCGCAAACATTATCGCGACGTTTATTCGGCAAAGGTGTAACCTTTCGTCGTCGCTGCGCGAATGCTTGCGCATGACAGGGGTGTCGACATGATGGACGATGAACAAATACCGAAAACGCAACCGCCGGTTGCCGTGCCCGTTGCCGCGCCTGTTGCCGGGCCCGGGCCGGCCCGCGACCGCGTCTATCGCCACCGGTTGCCGACGCGCATCTGGCACTGGACCAACGCGGTCACGCTGCTGATCCTGTTGATGAGCGGGCTGATGATCTTTAACGCGCACCCGCGCCTGTATTGGGGCGATTATGGCGCCAACAATGACCATGCCTGGCTGGAGATCGGATCGCGCGGCGGCGGCACGACCGGCTTTGTCCGCGTTGCGGGGGTGGAGGTGGAAACCACCGGTGTGCTGGGCAGCTGGACCAATGCCGACGGCGAACGCAAGACGTGGGCCTTTCCCGGCTGGGCGACGATCCCGACCAGTTACAGCCTGGCCGACGGGCGGCGCTGGCACCTCAGCTTTGCATGGGTGCTGGCGATTGCGCTGACGCTTTACATGCTCTGGTCGCTGATCGGCGGGCACATCCGCCGCGACCTGCACATCCGCCGCGCCGAATGGTCGCCCGCGCACATCTGGCACGATATCAAGGATCATGCGCGGCTGCGTTTCCCCAAGGGCGAGGCGGCGGCGCGTTACAATATCCTCCAGAAACTCTCCTACATCGGGGTCATTTTCGTGCTGATCCCGGCGATGATCCTGACCGGCCTCGCCATGTCGCCGGGGTTCAACGCGACCGCGCCGTGGATTCTCGACCTGTTCGGCGGGCGGCAAAGCGCGCGCAGCATCCACTTTATCGCCGCCTTCGGGCTTTTCGCCTTTTTTCTGGTGCATATGGCCATGGTGGTGCTGGCGGGGCCGATCAACGAAGTCCGATCAATGCTGACCGGCTGGTTCCGTCTGCCGCCCGAAGATGCACCCATGTTGCAGGAGGACAAGCCATGACCCCGCGTCTCCGCCTCGACCGCCGCCAATTGCTCGTCCGCAGCGGCGGCATCATCGCGGGGGCGGCCAGCCTGCCCCTGCTCACCGGCTGCGACGCGATCAACGAAGCCCCGGCGGTGCGCAAGATATTGGGCATGGGCGAGTTGATGCACCAGCACAGCCAGCGCGCGCTGACCAATCGCGACGCGCTCGCGCCCGAATTTTCGCGCGCCGATCTGTCGCCGGTGTTTCGCGCCAATGGCACGCGCCTGCCGCCGGGCGACGCCTATGCCGCGCACGCGCGCGCCGGCTTTGCCGACTGGCGCCTTGCCATCACCGGGCTGGTGGCCCGGCCGCTGTCGCTGTCACTGCGCGACATCCGCGCGATGGATCAGCGCACCCAGATTACCATGCACAATTGCGTCGAGGGCTGGACCGCGATCGGCGAGTGGACCGGCGTGCCGCTGAAAGCCATGCTCGCGGCGGCGGGGATGAAGGACAGCGCGCGCTATGTCGTGTTCCGCTGCGCCGACCGCATCGGCGCGCGCGACTATTATGAAAGCGTCGATTTGACCGACGCGCTCCACCCGCAAACGATCATGGCGTGGATGCTCAACGGCGACGCGCTCAAAATCGAAAACGGCGCCCCGCTGCGCCTCCGCGCCGAACGGCATCTGGGCTATAAACAGGCGAAATATGTCACCGGGATAGAGGTCGTCGCCAGCCTGGACGGCATCGGCGATGGCAAAGGCGGCTATTGGGAAGACCGTATCAGTTATGAATGGTATGCGGGGATTTGATTACGCGGGATAGGCGGCGTTCATCGCAGTCCAGCTGAGCGCGACCAGTGCTTCGAGCGCGGCGATGTCAATATCGGCGAGTTTGTTGACGTAAAGACATCCCTTGCCGGTCTTGTGCTTGCCCAACCGCGCGAACAGCGCGTCCGCTTGCGCCCTTTGCCCGCCGAATTGGCCCATTGCATAGAAAGTGTGCGCCGCCGTGCGCGGTGAAAATCCGGCGCGCATCGATGTGCCTTCGCGCCCGCTGTCATATTTATAATGATATTGACCATAACCGATCAGCGATGGCCCCCACATTTGCGGGGCATGGCCGGTCACGCGGCGGAACAGCGCGTCGATGGCGATTGCGTCGGTGCGGCGGCGGTCGTCGGGGATCGCGGCGATATAGGCGGCGACGTCGGCGTCGGTTGCATGGGTTTTGTTGTCAGACTTTGCCATGGTGATGTCCTTTGCGCCGGGCGTTGTGACGCGCGGGATCATTCCATTGGCGGCGTGATTTGTCGAGGGGGGGGGGCTTCTCCCCGTCCACCCGCTTTTCGTCACCCTGAACTATCTCAGGGTCCATGGCCGGGTCTCGCCCGCAGCGCCGTGTTCGATGTGAGACCCGGCCATGGACCCTGAAACGAGTTCAGGGTGACGAGTGTCGGGGGATGGGGCACCGACGAAATTGCTTGACAATA
>JBEGPL010000259.1:0-9914 GCA_041181445.1 Pseudomonadota bacterium | reverse complement strand
TCTGGTCATGGATCAGGTGCTGTCACCCACCGTCGCCGTGTGCAACGGGCGCGAGACGATCCTGCTCGGCACTTATAATTATATGGGCATGACGTTCGACGACGACGTCATCGCGGCGGGCAAAAAGGCGTTCGACGATTTTGGCGCGGGGACAACCGGCAGCCGCGTGCTCAACGGCACATTCTTTCACCACCGCGACGTCGAGGATGCGCTCAAAGAATTTTACGCGATGGACCATGCGATGGTCTTTTCGACGGGATATCAGGCCAATCTGGGGATCATCAGCACGATCGCGGGCAAGGGCGACTATGTCATCCTGGATATCGACAGCCATGCGTCAATCTTTGACGGCTGTGCGATGGGCAACGCCGAAATCGTCGCATTCCGTCACAATGACGTCGAAGCGCTGGAAAAGCGGCTGAACCGCCTGCCCGCCGACGCCGGCAAGCTGGTGGTTCTGGAGGGTGTCTATTCGATGATGGGCGACGTCGCGCCGCTCAAGGACATGATCCGCGTGTCAAAGGCGGCGGGCGCGATGGTGCTGGTCGACGAAGCCCATTCGATGGGCTTTATCGGCGCCAACGGCCGCGGCGTGGCCGAGGAACAGGGTGTATTGGACGACGTCGATTTCGTCATCGGCACCTTTAGCAAGAGCGTCGGCACCGTCGGCGGCTTTTGCGTGTCGAACCATCCGAAGTTTGAAATCCTGCGTCTCGTGTGCCGTCCCTATGTGTTCACCGCCGCATTGCCGCCCAGCGTGATGGCGAGTTCGGCGACGTCGATCCGCAAGTTGATGCACGGCGGCAACAAACGTGCGCACTTGTGGGAAAATTCAAAGACGCTGCACAAGGGTTTGAAAGACTTGGGCTTCACTCTGGGCACCGAAACGCCGCAGAGCGCGATCATCGCGGTCATCATGCCCGACCTGGAAAAGGGCGCGATGATGTGGGAGGCGCTGCTCCACGAAGGGCTTTACGTCAACCTGGCCCGTCCGCCCGCGACCCCGGCGGGCATGACGCTGTTGCGCTGTTCGCTGTGCGCCGAACATAGCGCCGAACAGGTGACCGACATCATCGGCCGCTTCCGGCGCGCGGGTCAGGCCGTCGGGGTGATCTGATCGATGCGTGGGGCCTTCTCTCGCACCGCAAAGCGCGATAGAATGGCGACATGACCGACGATGACCGCATCGATCGCGAACCGACCGCCAACCTGTGGGCGCCGGGCTTGGCCGCGCTGTTGCTGGCCGGGCTGGTCGTTGCGCTGATATTCCAGCTGGGCCAGGCGTCGCGCGCGCGCGATGCCGCACTGGTGGCGCAGGGCCGCAGCTATGAGATCATCTATCTCGCCAAGTCGCTCGACGCGAGCATCAACCGCGCCGAAGCCGCGCTGGGGCGCTTTGCCGTCGGGATCGAGAATAAGGACGACGGCCGCGTTTTTCAGTCCGAATGGCGGCGCGCCGGGGCGACAATCACCGCGCTCGAACGGCGGGTGCGGCGCGACCCCGCGCAAATGGCGCGGCTGACAAAGCTCAAGCTGAATTTTCTGGAACGCGGGACCAGCCTGTCGGGCGTCGCGCTCAGCGCCAATTACCGCCAGAACATGGCGGCGATCTCGAAATTCTATGCCGCCAGCAAGTCGATCACCGTCAATGTCGCCGACCGCGAACTCGACGCCATCGTCACCGCCGAACGCGCGCGGCTGCTCGAACGCGTCACCGAAGTGACCGCGACGACCAATTCGCTGGAACAGTCGATTTTTCTGCTCGGGCTGTTGGGGGTCACCGCGACCTTTGGCGTCGTCGGCTTTGGCTATCTGGCGCTGCAAATCGCGGCCCAGCGGCGCGTTGCACGACAGGAAGCCGTGATCGAATCGCAGCGCACCGCCGGGCTGGAACTGGCGGTGGCCGAACGCACCGCCGAACTGGAGACCGCAAACGAACGGCTGCGCATGGAAGCGATCGAACTGGCCGAAGCCGAAGCGCGGTTGCGGCAGGCGCAAAAGTTGGAAGCCGTGGGTCAGTTGACCGGCGGTATTGCACATGATTTCAACAATATGCTGGCCGTTGTTGTCGGTGGCATTGAACTGGGCATGCGGATGATCAAACGTGCACCCGACAAGGCCCAGCGCCATTTTGAAAATGCGATGGACGGCGCCAACCGCGCATCGGCGCTGACCAAGCGACTGCTCGCCTTTGCCCGCGCCGAACCCGCGATGCCCGAACATCTGGTCCCCGGCGACGCGATCCGCCAGTTTTTCGACCTGCTCGACCGGACCATCGGCGACCGCATCGAACTGTCGATCGACGATCAGGCGGGCGTATGGCAATGCTGGGTCGATCGCAGCCAGCTGGAAAATGCGCTGCTCAATCTGGCGGTCAATGCGCGCGACGCCATGGCCGGACACGGCACACTGACCATCGCCACGCGGCCGGTGCACGAACGCGTCGGTGCGTCAGCGATCCTGACCGATTTTGTCGCGATCAGCGTGTCCGACACCGGCTGCGGCATGGCCCCCGAAGTCGCCGAACGCGTGTTCGACCCCTTTTACACGACCAAGCCCGTCGGCCAGGGCACAGGGCTGGGCATGAGCCAGGTGTTCGCCTTTGCCCGCCAGTCACAGGGCGACGTGCGGCTCGATTCGGTCGAGGGTGAGGGCACCACTGTCACCATGTTGCTGCCCCGCGTCGCCGCCCCTGCCCCGCGCGGCGCAGAAGCCGTGCGCCAGGCGGTGGCGATCAGCGAATCGGCGGGGACCGGCATGAAAATTTTGCTGGTCGAGGATGACCCGCGCGTGCTGGCGGCGACGCGCGACGCGCTGGTCGAACTGGGCCACGCCGTCATCACCTGCGAAAACCCGCGCAACGCGGCGGGATTGCTGGGCACGCACGGCGACATTGGTTTCATCCTGTCCGACGTGCTGATGCCCGAAATGACGGGGCCGGAAATGGTCGCCCAGATTCTGCCCGACTGGCCGGCGATGCCAGTGCTGTTCGCGACCGGATTTGCTGGCGAGGCGGGCGACGGCGACGCCTTTGGCGGGCATGAAGTGATCCGCAAACCCTATACGCTGGCGTCACTCGAACTGGCGATGGAAGCGGCCAAGTCGCGGTCGCTGTGCCGTCACCCCTATGTCGCGGCGGTCGCGGCGGCTATTTGATCGCGCCGCGCCAGATCAACTGCGGCACCAGCGTCAGCGCCGCGACAAGCGGCCAGCGCCGTTGCCACGGTTTGATGACAATCGCCGCGCCGGCGTGGCGGTTGATCTTCCACGCCAGATAATCGATCCCGCCGGCATAGGTGAAACTGGCCTTTGCCAGCCGGATCACGGACAGCGCCTTGCCCTCCACCCGCCGCCGCGCCCAACCGCCACCGCGCATGTCAGAGCCGACCGGAATAGCGCCGATGGCCGCCGTCGAAAAGCGCTGGTAGCGGCCGGGGTCTGCGTCGACGACCGAGGTCGATCGGCCCGCACGTTCAGACCGCAGTTCCGCTGAATAGGTCAGTGCAAAAGCGCGCCGCCACCAATCGAGCTGGGCTTCGCCGTCGACCGCACCGGCCGCCATCAGCAAGGTCGGTGCCGCGCGCGCAACCGCGATCACCACCGCGCCGCGCGCCGCGTCGTCCGCCGCCCACACCAGCCGGGCCGGCTGGGCAAAACGCGCCCACACCGACACATTGCGCGTCTCCGGCCCGCTCAGCCGGTGAAAATCGGCGTGGCTGAGCACCGCATATTTGGCGATCAATCCGTCATGCTGAAATGGAAAGACGTTCGGCGGGATCAACCGGTTGGCGAGCGCCAGCCAGCGCTGGTCATACGCCGATGCATAATCGGACACGATCAGGTAAAAATCGAGCATCAGCCCGTCGAGCTGCGCCTCGCGCAGGCACGATCCGTAAAACAGGACGGCGCGCGCCGCATCGCCATATTGCGCCGCAATCGCCGCCGCCATGGCGGCAACGCGCGGATCGACCGCTTCGGACAATTCGTCCGCCACCAGTTCGGAAAGCCGCCTCACGCCGCGAGGCGAAGAAAGGACACCGGCCGCGTCGAGGTGAGGGTTATCGGCCGCTCGTTCGATGCCTCATAAAGTTCGCCGTCGAGGATGATGTTCGACCGGTCGCCCTCAATACGGATGACGTCGCCCTGTTCAAAATGCACGCCCGCCAGCGCATTGCGGCCCAGTGTGCCGCGCCACGACGCGCCGACAAGGCGCAGGATTGCACCGATTCGGTCATCGACCGCAAGCAGCTTCATGCGTCCCGGTCGCCGGTCGCCGTTGGCGGTGTTCGTGCTCAACAGCAATTTTTCCAGCGTCGTGACGATCAGCACCGAAAACAGTCCGCGATATTCGCCCTGCCGGATCAGCGAGACACGCATCGGTTGCGGGCGACGCGGCAGGGCCCGCCCGCCCAGCCCGAATGTGATCGCAAACAGACCCAGCACCGCTGCCAAAAGGTGCGACAGACCGTTGGGCAGTCCCAGCGGATAGATTTTGTGGCGCGTGTAGAGGATGACGTCGGCCAGATAGGCGCCGCCCAGAAACATGCCGAGCACCGGCGCATTGGTGCCATTGTCGAGCGAGATCAGTTCGCGTTCGATGACATGATCGCTGAAATCCGCCTGCGCCGACAGGTCCACCACCCGCTGCAAGGCTTTGAGCGGGTCGCCGGTGGCGCCCAGGTCGAGCGCGATCAAATTGGTCTTGCCATTGGGCAGTACCGCGACCGGCGGCGGCGAATCCTTGAAATACCGGCCCGAATGAAGTTCGGTCAATGTCGCCTGCACCGTGCCGTCGCCGCCGTTGATGGCAATGATGCGCGGCTTGATCAGCGCGATGGTGCGGATCGCCTCGCCAATCTGGCTGACGTCCTCCACCTCATAATGGAACACTTCGGGGTGCGCGGCGCAATATTCGCGCACGCGCGGCAGCAGTGCGCGGTTGCCCGTTGACCGGGGGTTGGACAGAAGGGCAACCCGCGACACTGTGTCCGTTATTTCACAGGATCAAAGGACAGGCCTTTGACATAGTTGAGCGTCACCGGCACCCGCCGGGTCGCCGGGCCGACCGCAAAAGTCACCGCCGAAAGCACCGGTTTGCGCTTGAAGATGAAATCGGTCAGTTTCATGTCGGGGTTGCCCGACAGACCGCCGCCGTCGCTCTTGTCCGCCTTGCCATTGGCATTGATGTCGTGGCGCACCGACACCAGATAATTGCCCGGTTTGTCGACCGGAACGCACACATGCATCGCCCCCGCCTTTGCCACAGGCAGGTCAACGCGTTCCAGCCACTTGCCTTTTTCGAGATAAGTTTTGCTGTTGCTGGCATAAAGCTGGATGCGCAGGATGCCCGAACGCGACTTGAATCCATTGACTTCGACCAGCACGGCGGTGGCGTTGCTGTTGCACTTGGCCGCGGCCGGACCCAACGTCGTCGCCTGTGCGGCAACCGACACCGCCATCGCGGCGGTCAGCGCCAGCGCGGCAATCGACAGGCCGGATAATTTTGACATGACCAACTCACTCCATAAGGCTATAGCCGTGCCAGCCACGCCGGCATGGGTCCCTGTCGCCCTTGACGGATCATATCGAAACCATTTGCGGCCAAATCATGGTCATGGGGCGACGGAAAGTTGAATTTGATTCCTGCCACCGATCGCTACATCGCCCGATTGATCATTTTGCCGATGGTTGGCACGCTGGTTGTCTCGGCGATGCTGCTGGTTCTGGAAAAAATGCTGCGGCTGTTCGACTTCGTCGCGTCCGAAGGCGGGCCGGTGTCGGTGGTGTGGCGGATGCTCGCCAATCTGCTCCCCGAATATCTGTCGCTGGGTATTCCCATCGGCCTGATGCTCGGCATATTGCTGGCGTTCCGCAAGCTCGCGACATCGAGCGAGCTCGACGTGTTGCGCGGCGTCGGGATGAGCTTTGGGCGGCTGCTGCGCGTGCCCTATGCCTTTGCCATCGTGCTCGCCATCGTCAATCTGGGCATCGTCGGCTATGTCCAGCCTCTGGCGCGCTATGCCTATGAAGGGCTGCGCTTTGAACTGCGCTCGGGCGCGCTCGGCGCGTCGATCAAGGTCGGCGAATTCACCAAATTGGGCAACCGGATGACGCTGCGGATCGAGCAGAGCGCGAACGAAGGCCGCAATCTGAAGGGTATTTTCATCCGCGCCGACAGCAAGGGCGGCCAGCGGGTGTCCGCCACCGCGCGCGAAGGCCGCTTTCTGGCCACCGACGACCCGGATACGATCATCCTGCGGCTGACCAATGGCGTGCTGGTGCATGAATCGCCCAAATTCAGCACGCCGCGCGTGCTGACCTTCGACAATCACGACCTGCCGATCCCCTTGCCCAAGATCGAGGCATTCCGCACTCGCGGCGGCGCCGACCGCGAACGCACGATCCCCGAACTGCTCCGGGTCGGCAGCGACGCCAGCCAAAGCGTCGCCACCCGGCTTGAATCGCGCGCCAATTTCCATTTCCGCATCGTCGAAGTGATGTCGATGTTCCTGATCCCGCTGATCGCAATCGCGCTCGCCATCCCGCCCAAGCGATCGACGTCGGCGCTGGGCGTTTTCCTGTCGATCGTGATGCTGGTGACCCAGCACAAGATCAACGAATATGCCGAAGGGCTGGGGTCACGCGGCGCGGTCGATCCGCTGATCGCGCTGTGGGTGCCGTTCCTCTTGTTCGCCGGCCTGTCGTTCTGGATGTATCATGTGCTGGCGCATGTGCCCGGCGGCCAGCCAATCGGCGCGCTCGAACGGATCGCGACGGTCACCGGCAACCGGCTGCGTTCCCTCGCCCAGTTTTTTGAATCGCGCCGCAAACCCGCGCTTGTTCCAGCCGAGTGACCCCCCATGCATGAGTTTCAGTTTTTTCCATCGCGCATGATGGCGATTTATGTCGGCAAGATGTTCCTGATCCGCACGCTTGCGATTTTGATCGCGCTGGTGCTGGTGCTGCAAACGCTCGACCTGCTGGGCGAAAGCAGCAAGATTTTGGCGGTGCCCGGCAATGGCGACGCCGACGTCTGGCGCTATGTTGGCCTGCGCCTGCCGCAGATTGTCTCACGCTTCCTGCCCTTTTCGGTGCTCGGCAGCACAATTTTGACGCTGGCGACGCTCAACCAGAACAGCGAAGTCATCGCGATGAAGGCGTCGGGCATGTCGGCGCATCAGGTGCTCGCGCCGCTCGTGCTCGCCAGCCTGTTCGTCGCGGTCATCAGTTTTGGCTTTAACGAACGGATCGTCGCGCGGGCCAACGGCGCGCTCGATGCGTGGCAAAAGGTCGAATATGCCGCTGTCCCGCGCGAAACCGGGGTCAAGGCAAACATCTGGGCGCGCGATGGCAATAATTTGATCAACGCCGGCACGGTGCGTGGCACCGGGGCCGGGGTCGTGCTGGAAAATGTCACCGTCTATGAACGCAGCGGCGGCGCGCTGCGCACCGTGGTCAAGGCAGCGTCGGCGCGCGTCGACGGCAATGCATGGGTGCTGACCGACGCCAGCCGCTTTTTCGTGCGGACCGGCACCCGCGACGAATTGGGCACCATCCGCGCCGGCGAAGGTGTGACGCCCGACCAGTTCACGCTGGCGCAAGTGTCAGGCGACGAACTGCCTTTCTGGCAGCTGACCAGCGCGATCCGCGATCTGCAGGCGGCGGGCCGCCCGGTCGATGCGCTGAAATCGGCCTTGTGGCACAAAATTTCTGGGCCGTTGTCGGCCATCTTGATGCCCCTGCTGGGCGCCGTCGCCGCGTTCGGGCTGGCGCGGTCGGGCAAGCTGTTCGTCCGCGCGGTGATCGGCATGGCGCTGGGTTTCGCCTATTTTGTCGCCGACAATTTCGCACTCGCGATGGGCGATCTGGGGGCCTATTCGCCGCTGCTCGCGGCGTGGGGGCCCTTTGTCCTGTTCCTGCTCATCGGTGAAGCGGTGCTGGTGCGGACAGAGGAGTAGGCGCCTAGCGCCCCGCCCCCGCCATCAGGCTGCGGACCAGTCGCGGCAACCCGCGCCGGTTCGCGCGATGATATTGCGATGTCGCCGGCAATGCCGCCGCCAGCCGCCGGTGCGCTTCCGCCAGCGCATGATAGGGCAGCCCCGGCAGCAAATGGTGGATCGCATGATAACGCAGGCCGACCGGCGCCCAGATTTCGGGCAAGAACCCCGGCGGCGGCACGTTGACGCTGTCCAGGAATTGCGCCGTCACGGTCAGCACCGACCCGTCATTTTCCCACAGATGCGCAACCAAGGTCCGCACCTGATTCAGCACCATGCTGCCCGACACAATTCCGACCATAAGCGCGAAATCGCGCGGCGGCAGCGCGCCGGTTGCGACCAGCGCGATCAGCGTCATCGCCCACAAGCTCGCCCCGCCTTCCTGCCACGCCCATTGCGTGCGCAGCGCGCCTTCGGGCGGCTTGCGGCGAAACGCAGGGTTGATGATCAGCCCCGAATAGCGCGCGACGACGAAGCGCCGGAGCGGCGGGATGAGCAGCGACAGCGGCGTCAGCACGCCAAACCGCACAATCAGCGCAAGCGGCGCAAAGGCTGACAAGATCACGAAAACCGGCACCGTCCATGGCTTCATCAACGCCAGCGGCAGATATTCGGGGTCTTCGGCCGTGCCGTATCGCGTGCGGTTGTGGTGCAGGCTGTGGATGCCTTCATACATGAAGGACGGCATCAGCAACGGCACGCCCATCAGCATGTTCCAGCCGAGCCGGAACCCCGGCACCGCGCCCTGACGGATATGCGTGATTTCGTGGATGAAGCTGCCCGCGCGGTAAATGGCGGGGATGGCGACCAATGCCGCCAACAATGCGACCCACGGCGACGCGGCCATGACCGCAATCGCCATCCCGGCATAACCCAGCGCCGCCGACGCCAAAAAGTCGGACCAGTAAGTCCGCGCGTCGGGATTCACCAGATCGCGGGTCAGGTCCGACGCCGCGCGGATCATCGCCATGTCGTCGGCGATGCGCGATTTGGGCACAGCAGGCCCATCAATGCCCGCAGGCGTGTCGGCCGGTGAACCGGGGGTCATCAAACTGTCCATCCTGCGCCCTTCACCATCACATCATGGCATTATCATGGCCAAAAGCGGGTCGCCAGCCCCGCCGACTTCGCTTATGGCAGGCCGCAAGCCAAACAGGAACGAAGCGAATGATGATGGAAGCGCCGCTGACGATCGAACCCGTGGTCACAAAATATGACCGGCGCGATTTCGTCGACCTTGTCTATCGCCTCAATCGCGGCGATCCCAACTGGGTGCCGCCGCTGCGCATGGAGGCAGAGGCGCTACTCAATCCCAAGAAAAACCCGTGGTTCGGACACGGCAAGGCCCAGCTTTACCTCGCGCGGCGCGGCGGCCGCGTTACCGGACGCATTTCGGCGCACATCGACTACCTTGCGATCGAACAACCGGTGGAACAGGGGATGGGGCCGGGCACCGGCAATTGGGGGCTGATGGAGGCCGAAGATGCCGCGACCGCTCACGCGCTGATCGCACAGGCCGAAAGCTGGCTGCGCGAACAGGGAATGCACCGCGTGCTCGGCCCGCTGTCCATCTCCATCTGGGACGAGCCCGGCCTGCTGATCAAGGGGTTCGACACGCCGCCGTCGGTGATGCTGGGCCACAACAGCCCGCTGTATCAGCCGTGGATCGAGGGCGCGGGATATGTTCCGGTCAAGCAACTGGTCAATTTCGACCTGCCAATCGGGCGCTCGCTTGGGCCGCTGGTTGAGCGTATCGTCGCGGCGGGCAGGAAGAACCCGGCGATCCGCATCCGCCGGGTCAACAAAAAGAAATTCAACGAAGAGGCGACGCTGATCCTTGGCATCCTCAACGATGCCTGGTCGGACAATTGGGGGTTCGTCCCGCTCACCGACGCCGAAATTGCCTATGTCGGCAAG
>JBEGPL010000258.1:0-5529 GCA_041181445.1 Pseudomonadota bacterium | reverse complement strand
CGGTCAGACGGCCGTCCGACCAGCGGCGCAATTCATCGAGCGCAGGCAGGCAGCGCGCATCGCGCTCAACCGCGACGACATGCGCCCCCGCCCGGAGCAGCGCGCGCGTCAGCCCGCCGGGGCCGGGGCCGACTTCGTAAACGGTCACGCCGTCCAGCGGCCCGGGTATCGCGGCGATCCGCGCCAGCAATTGTTCGTCGAGCAGGAAATTCTGCCCGAGCGTTTTGGTTGCGGTCAAACCATGCTGTGCGATCACGTCGCGCAAGGGGGGCAGCGCGGCCAGAGTCATTCGGGCGCCGTCACGCGTTTGCGTCCGCCTCACGGTGGTCGGCGGCGGCGGCGGCCATGCGCAGCGCGGCGATGGTCGGGCGCGGATCGGCACCGTTCTGCCCCGCCATGCCGAACGCCGTGCCATGGTCGGCGGACGTGCGGACAATCGGCAGGCCCAGTGTGATGTTGACGCCGTCGTGAAAATGCAGCGCCTTGAACGGAGCAAGCGCCTGGTCATGATAGGCACATAGCAGCGCGTCATAACGCGATCGCACGCTGTCGACGAACATCGTGTCGGCGGCTATGGGACCGGTGATGTCGATACCTTCGTCGCGCAAAATGGCGATGGCGGGGGCGATGATCCGCGCTTCCTCATCGCCTATGTCGCCGCTCTCGCCGGCGTGCGGGTTCAACCCGGCGATGGCGATGCGCGGCGCGGCGATGCCGAAATTACGCGTCAGACCGCGCGCCGCGATACGCCCGCGCGCGACGATCAGGTCGGTGGTGAGCGCGGCAGGCACGTCGACGATTGCGATGTGGATGGTCAGCGGCACGACGCGCAGCGTTGGCGCGGCGAGCATCATCACCGCATTGTCGGCCTGAATCCCGCAACGCTCGGCGATGAATTCGGTCTGGCCGGGGTGGGTAAAGCCCACTTGATGCAATTGATGCTTGGAAATCGGCCCGGTGACCAGCGCGCGCACCATTTGCGTGCGCGACAGGCCGATGCCGGTTTCCAGTGCGTGCAGCGCGCAGGCCGCCCCTTCGATGGTCGGCGTTCCCGGCGACAGTGGGCCGCTGTCTTCCAGATGCCAAACCGGCAGCGCGGTGGCAAAGGCCGACAAAGCGCCGTCGACCGTGTCGATGCGCGCAACCGGGCCGTCCCAGACCGCCGTCACCGACGCGATATCGCCGATCGCAAAGAAGGGCGCACCGGGCAATTGATCGCGCGCGGCCCACGCCTTGGCCGCAACCTCGGGACCGACACCGGCGGGGTCGCCCAGCGTCAATGCGCAGGGCAGGCCGCGCAGCTGCATCGCGGACGACCCGCCCGGCATCAGCTATATTCGATCACGGCATCCCGGCGCAAATCGCGAAGATAGCGCTGCGCGCGTTTGTTCACCTTTTCCTCGCGCAAGCGGCCCTCGATCACGTCTTTCGACGGCAGCGCCGCCTCGGTCGGCAGATCGCGGCCGCACAGGACGAGCACCGAAACGCCCTCGCTGCGCGACCCAAAGGGCTGCGTTGTCTGGCCGATTTGCAGCGCGATCAGCGTTGTTTGCAATTGCGGCGGCAACGACCGGAGCTCGATCTGGTCGCGCGCGACAATGGTTGCGCCCAATTTGGCTGCGACGCTGTCGGCCATGCCGCACCCGGCGATCTTGCGCGTTTCGTCGGCAAATTTACCCGCCAGCTCGGTGGCTTTGGCTTCCGACGTGCCCGGAGAAAATTCCAGCGCAATCTGTTTAAGGCTCAGGATCGCGTCGCGCGGATCGGCGGTCAGCACCTGACGCTTGTCGATCAGATAGATGATCGAAAAGCCACCGGGGACTTCGACCGGACCGACCAACTGGCCCGGCTGCATCGTCGTGACGGCGGATGTCATGCTCGACGGCAACTGGCCCGCACGGACAAAGCCCAGGTCGCCGCCCACAACGGCGGTTGAGGCTTCGGAAAACTGGCGCGCATAGGCGGGGAAAGAGCCGCCGCGCTGCAACTGTTCCATGATCCGCTGGGCATTGGCGAAAATGGCTTCGGCATTTTCGGGTGTCGCCGACAGATATATTTCGCCGACGTGGAATTCTTCGGTGCCTTTGGCCAGTTTCAGCCGGTCGATGATCGCCTGAACTTCTTCGCCGCTGACATTGGTGGTCGATTCGACGTTGCGTTGAAGCAACCGTTCCCACGCGATTTCGCCGCGGATTTGCTGCTTGATCGCCGCCGATGACGACCCTTTGCTCGCCAGATATTCGCTGAACTTGTCGGGAGTGCGTTTGTATTGCGCGGCAATGCGGCCAAATTGACCTTCGACCAATGCGTCCTCGATGTCGATATCGTTGGCCTTGGCTTCCTGAATTTGCAGTTTTTCGTCGATCAGGTTCATGAAAATCTGCTGGCGCAGCCGTTCGACCTCTTCGGGCGGGATGTCGACATTGTTGTTGGCGACGCGCACCAGTGCCAGCCGGTGTTCGATGTCGGTCGCGGTGATGATTTCGCCGTTCACCGTCGCCGATGGGCGATAGACGTTGGGACCTGCATCGCCGAACAGTTTGACGTCGCCGGGGATGTTCAGGCTGGTCGTCGGGACGCTGTCATCGGCGACGGTCTGCGCGAACGCAAACCCGCTGCCCAGGGCAATGGTCGCCGCGGTAACGGCAAGGATAAGGGGCTTTTTCATCATGGTCCTTGGTCGAAAAGATTGCGAGGTTGCTATAGGGTTTGAAGCGGGGCGGTCCAGCCCAAATCGGGTCATGTGGCGCGCGGCCGTTCGGTCATCGTGACTTCATCCCCGCCCTTTGCCCGCGATTTGCTGAACGAAAGCTGAGCGAGGTCGCCGGTCAGAAACCCAGATTGCGGAACGACAGCCGCAATAGATAACTGTTGCCGCGCTTGGCGTCGCCAGTGTCTTCATAGTCACGCCGCCACGTCAGCCCGAATGTCACGCATTCATCTTCGTAAGCAATACCAAGGCGATGGCGCACGGGTTCGAAGCCGTCAGGCAGGTTGACGGGGTCCGACGCGCGGCCCGACAGGTCGACAATTGCCGATCCGAATATCGACCAGTTGCGCGCCAGACCGATGCGGCCGCCGACGCGCACCTCCTCACGATCCTGCAAATCGAGCGCCAGACTGGTGATGTCGCGGTTCAAACGCAGATAGCCGATCAGCGCATATGTTTTGCGATTGCCAAACAGCGCGTCGATTTCATTGCGGCGGACCGTCAGATTGTCCTTGTCGAGCCGGAACCGGTGGGTGAGCCGCACCGAATCGCGGAACGCCACGGTGGTGCGCCCGACATAGTCCGACGTGCGGTCGGTCAGCCCGGTGCCGTCGGGGAACAATGACAGCTTGCGCGTCAGGCGATAACTTTGGCCGATGATGCTGTTGACCGACAGCCCCGGCCGGTTGAATTGCCATTCGATGCCATAGGTCGCGCGCGCGCCGTCCTCAAACCGGTCATAACCGGGGAACCGGTTGATCGCGAACAAATTGCTGTCTTCCAACTCGAACGCGCGCGAATCTTCGTTGGGGACGCTGAGGTTGCTGATCGGCGGGGTCGCGACGATTTGCAATCGCGGCGTCAATATCTGTGATCCGCCAAAAATACTGCCGATCAGCGGCCAGCGGACATCGGCGGCGACGGCGGCGATGCCGCGGCCCTGCCAGCCTGATTTGCCGCGATAGCTGGGCACCGCCGTGAGCAAATTCTCGTCGCTGTGATACACATCGCCCCGCGCCAGTGCGGTCAGCGTGAATTCCTGGCCCAGCGGCGTCATCCGCCGCAGATCCCAGCGCACACCGGCAAAGGCGCGCTGCGTGTCCTGACCCGACGCGCGGACAAGCGACAGGCTGTTGAGTTGCAGTTCCAACTGGCCGCCCATCAACGGGTCGCGCAGCCGCTGGCGAAAATCGATCAGCGGCAACGCGATCGGCTGTTGCCCCTGTTCATCGTTGGCGCGCAGTGTCTGTACCGCCCAGCCGGCGACGGTGAAATAACTCGATCCGCCGATCCGTTCCATCGCCAGCGTCGAGCGCAACCGATCGTCGCGGCTGATGTCATAGCGGCGCAGAAAGGTGCGGTCGGTCGCGATCCGCCCCGACGCACGCACCGACCAGAGCGGATCGAGTTGCAGCTTGCCGGTCGCTTCCAGATAGCCGCGAAAGTCATTCTGCCGCCCGCCGGTTTCGCCGGCGACCGGCAGGCGCGCGCTGTAGGTCCCATAAGCGGCAACGCGATAGGCGCCGCCGCGGGTCAATGCGCGATATTCACCCTCCAGCATCGGCGCGGCGTTCGCATAGACATGCGGGGTCACGATGATGTCGCGGTTCGGTGCGATGCGCAGATAATAAGGGAAGGCCAGTTCCAGCCCGTTGGTCCGGTCAATCCGGAATTGCGGGACCAGAATGCCGCTCGCCGCTTCTTCATTCGCGGTATGCGACAGGCCGGGCAGCGGGACAAGCGGCAGGCCGAACAGTTCAACGCGCGCGCCATCGTAATGCACCCGGTTGCGCGCCTTGTCATAGCGGACCTTGTTCGCCTTGATCTGCCAACTGGGGTCGCGGGGACAGCCCTCGGCATCCTCGACCGGGCACGGCGTATAGGCAGCCTTGATCAGTTCGATGTCGCCATTGGGCAGGCGCGTGCCGCGACGCGCGGCCAGCCGCGATCCGTTTTCCAGCACCACCAGCATATTTTCGACCAGCCCGTCGCGCAAACTGTCCGACAGGTCGATCGCGTCGCCATATGCCGTGTCGCCCGCAGGATTGGTGATTGCAACATTGCCGGTCGCGGTCACCGCGCCGGTCGCGCGGTTCCACACCACCTTGTCGGCGCGCAGCTGGTTGGCGTCGCGCTCGAACTGCACATTGCCCTCCGCCACAACGATATTGTCGTCATTGGCATACGTCACGGTGTCGGCGGCGAAGGTGATCGGTGTTTCGGATTCGCTTTCGGCGGCGACGGGCGGCGCCGCGTCCTGCGCCCACGCGGGTACCGCGACGATCGC
The DNA here is from genome assembly GCA_041181445.1 of Pseudomonadota bacterium. Taxonomy (GTDB): domain Bacteria; phylum Pseudomonadota; class Alphaproteobacteria; order Sphingomonadales; family Sphingomonadaceae; genus Sphingopyxis. The sequence goes on along the minus strand of JBEGPL010000258.1, from coordinate 532 downwards.
AAGCGTCAACACCGCCAGCGGCAGCAGCGACCTGTTTGTTCGATGGCGCGCGTGGCAGACCATTACACCCGTTCTTCCCGGCCCGTTCGCGGCCCTTGTTCCTGCGCATTGCCGAAGCTTTGATTTTGCAAAGCGCGCGCTAAGCCCCTATCGGGCTGACATCCATCTATCAACATTGCTTTTCAGGACGCACTTCATGGACATTCGCTTTGTCGCACAAATTGACGGTTCCGCCCCGATTGTGGCCTTTCCGGTCACCAAGGGAGGGGTCGATAAGCTGGCCGGTGCGCTGGGCGATCCGCACGGCGCACTGCTCAAAGGCGCGGCGGGGCAGGCACGGTTCGACGGTGCGGTCGCCAGTCTGGTCGAAACCAGCGCGGTCGAGGGTGACGATGTCGTGCGGCTGGTGCTGGTCGGCGTGGGCGAGGGCACCGCGGCCGACATGGAGCGCGCGGGCGCAGCACTGACGGCCCGGTTTCACACGTCGGGGCAGACGTCGGCGCTGGTCGACTTTGCCGGGGTCGACGCGCTG
>JBEGPL010000257.1:0-7345 GCA_041181445.1 Pseudomonadota bacterium | reverse complement strand
GCCAAGGCGCCGATGCCGGTGGTGCGGCTGTGGGATGATCAGTTGGAGGTCTATCGCGGCGGCGGCAGTTACAATGACGCGGGCGAGGACAGCCGGCCGAGCGACTATGTCAGCTGCGGCGCGCGGGCGTTCTTTGTCACGCTGACCCGCCTGCCGGTCGATGCTGACATGGCGCAGCGCGAATGGGATTCGTTGCGGGCCGCTGAAGAGTAAGCCTGTTGGTGCATGCAGCCTCGTCCTTCGACAGGCTCAGGACGAACGGCGTTGTGGGACAGCGGCCCAGCAAAAAGGCCCGCCGTCCGTCGGGACAGCGGGCCGCTTTGCATCAACAGCGGCGCGGGATATTACCCCTGACGCGTGCCGTTCATCGCCATCGACCCGAACGGACCGGCCTTGATCGTGCCGGTCAGCGTGTCGCCGTCGACCGTCGCTTCGCATTCCAGCTTCATCGGCATCGGCACGGTCATGTTCATTGTCCAGGTCAGCGTGTCGCCGCTCACCTTGCCATCGACGACGTCCAGCGCGCCCATGGCGCCGCTGTTGCTGCCGGAAAAACTGTCGCCGTCGACATTGACGGTGAACACCGATTTCTGGTCGCCCATTGGCGATTTGGTGATGCAATCATAGGCACCGGCAACATTCGACATGGCTTCTCTCCTGAACATGGGAATCATTATGGGGCGGGTTTGCCCGCTGGCACCACTGTTTCAACAGGAATGCCCAGCGCGTCAAGCTGTGGCTTTACCGTGGCAGCGTCGCCAACGACGACGATGACCATGCCGTCGGCGCGCAAATGCTTGGCCGCCGCAGCGTCAATCGCGGCGGCGTCCATGCCGCGATAGGTGTCGGCCAGTTTCTCATAATAATCGTCGCTGCGCCCCAGATTGACGATGTTCTGCACCCCGTTCATCACCGCGCCCGACGATTCAAAGCTGCCGGGCAATTGCCGGACATTGCCGTTGATCGTGCGCGCCAGTTCCTCGGGCGACACTTTCCGGTCCGCCGTGAACGCCGCCAGTTCGGCTTGCAGCTCGCGGATCGAATCGCCGGTGCGGTCGGCCTGGACCGGCGCCGAAATGGCAAAACCGATGCGGTCGCGGTTGCCCGTCACCGACGATCGCACACCATAGGACCAACCCTTGGTCTCGCGCAGGTTCATGTTGATCCGCGACAGGAAATTGCCGCCGAAAATCTCGTTTGCGGCGCGCAAAGTTTCCAGGCTGTCGCGGCCCTTGGCGTCGAGCACGCGTCCGGCCAAAATCACCGATTGCGGCGCTTTCGGTCGGTCAACGAGCAGGATGCGCAGCGTCTGTGCCGGGATCGCCGCCGAAAAATCCTTGGTCAGGCGCGGCGTCGCGGGGGCTTTCCATTTGCCAAAGCTCTTGTCGAGCAATTTGGTCACCTCTTTCAGGCTGGTGTCACCGACCACAAAGATGCGGGCATTTTCGGGGCGAATCCATTGCGCATGGAATGCTGCCAGGTCGTCGCGGGTCAGTTTTGCCACCGTGTCGGCATTGCCCTGTCCCGACGCGGGAATACCATAGGGGTGCGCGGCGCCATAAAGCACCGGCGCCAGCACCCGCGACGCAATCGCATTGGGGCTGTTGAACTCGGCGCGAATGGCGTTCAGCTTTTGCGCCCGCACGCGCTCCAGCTCGCCCGCGTCGAACGCCGGATTGCGGATATAATCGACGAGCAGGTCGAGCGACGCGGCGAGATTGGGCTTCAGCGCAAACAGCGAAAACACCGTGTCATCGGTGGTCGCGCCGCCGCCGATGCCCGCACCCAGCCGTTCCTTGGCCTCGGCAAAGGCGGTCGAACCCCGCGTCGCTGTGCCCTCATCCATCAGGCTGAGCATCATCGATTGCGTGCCCAGCGCGGCTTTCGGGTCGGCGGCATAGCCGACGTCGAAACTGACCGCGATGTTGACCGTCGGCACCGCGCTGCGACGGGCAAAAACGACCTCGACGCCATTTTTCAGCTTGCCGCGTTCGATGGCCGGGAAGTCCAGCCCGGTGAGCGCGCCGACGGGCGGCAGCGACGACCGGTCAACCGCCATGTCGTCGGCGGGGCCGACCTGATCCTTCAACCCCAGCGCGGGATTGTCGAAAAAGTCGAGCGGCGCAGCCGGCGTTTCGCCCGACACGGCCCCGGTCATCGCCCCGCCGCGTTCTTCGCCGCCCGCGATGCGCTCGCCGGGTTCAAAGGTCAGCGAAAAGGCCGGACGCGACAGCCATTTGGCAGTGGCGGCGCGGACGCTGTCGGGTGTCGCTTCGGACAGCCGCTTGAGCTCGACCTTATAATAGCCCGGATCGTTCGAATAGAGCATGCCTTCGGCCAGCGCGACGGCCTTGCCGCCAAAGCCGCCGACCGATTCCAGGCTGGCGATGCTACCGCCCAGATAGGAGGCGGCGGAGCGCTGCAATTCGTCGGCGCTGGGGCCGCTGGCCAGAAATTTGGCGACCTCTTCGTCCAGACGCTTGGCGACATGCGCGGGGTCGACGCCGGGCTTGACGTCGGCCTGAACCAGAAAGGCGGCGGCGTCTTCGAACTGCCACATACCGGCGCCGACACCCACGGCGATCGACTCACCGCGCACCAGCGCATTGTCGAGCCGCGAGCTGGAGAGCCCGCCGAGCACGCTGGCCGACATCGCCAGCGACACGGCGTCGGGGTCGTTGAGCCCCGGCGCGGTCCAGATGCGATAGATGCGCGTCGTCGGCACCTGATCCTTGGTCACCACCGCCAACGGGGCGGGCAGGGTGGGGATCGGCACGTCGACCTTTTTGATTTCAGGTCCGCGCGGAATGTCGCCGAACCATTTGGTCACCGCCGCTTTGGCCGTCGCCAGATCGACATCGCCCGCCAGCACCAGCACGGCGTTGTTCGGGCCATAATTGTCGCTGAACCATGCCTTCACATCGTCCAGACTGGCGGCGTTCAGGTCACTCATCGAACCGATGGTGCTGTGGTGATAGGGGTGACCCTTGGGGAACAGATTTTCCTGCAATTCGTATCGGAACAGGCCAAACGGCTGATTGTCCCCCTGCCGCTTTTCATTCTGGACGACGCCGCGCTGGTTATCGAGCTTTTCCTGTGTCACCGCGCCGAGCAGATGGCCCATGCGGTCGCTTTCCAGAAACAGCGCCATGTCGAGCGCGCCTGCGGGCACCGTCTGAAAATAATTGGTGCGGTCGCCATTGGTCGTGCCGTTGAGGTCGGTGGCACCAATCTGGCGCAGCGGTTCAAAATAGTCGCCGGGCGAATTTTCCGACCCGTTGAACATCAGATGTTCGAACAGATGGGCAAAGCCCGTCTTGCCCGCAGGCTCGTGTTTCGAACCGACGCGATACCACACCGACACCGCGACCACCGGGGCCTTGCGGTCGGTGTGGACAACGACGCGCAGGCCGTTGTCGAGCGTGAAGCTTTCGAAAGGAATGTCGACGGCCTTGACCAGCGCGCTGATCGGCGCGGGCGCCGTTTCCTTGGGCTTGGCAGAGGCGGCGGGGGCAACAAGCGCACTCGACAGCAACAGCATTGCGGCTGCGCGGGGGATGATATGCATGAACAGGCTTCCTTTTGACGATGGCTTCACCCGGGGTGGGGTGCCGGTTGTTCACCGGTCTGTTTGCGATGCGCCCATTGGTATGTCGCGGCGCGAAAGGTTGCAAGCGCAACCGCTTGGCGCGCCGACGAACGGTCGATCAGGGTCGATAGACGCGGGGTTTTGTCGCCATCAACGCGGCGGGGTCGAACAGCACCGGCTTGGTCCGGTGTGCGGCGAACAGCGGGGCCTGATCCACATAATGCGGTGAGGCCGGGCGGTTGGTCGCCGCGCCAAAGGGCATGATCGACCGCGACGAGACGCGGCCGTCTTTGTCCCATGTCATGAACATCACGAAACTGTCGCCGTGGCGCACGCGCAGCCGCCCATCGGGATCGACATCCCACAATGTCGACGCGCGCAGCGTGTCGTTTCCGCCATCGAGCGGCAGGTCGACGCTGTTCGCGCCGGTCCCCCGGCGCAGCCGCAGCACGGTGCCCAGCGGCGGATCAAGGCTGCCGAAATGGGTCATCAGATGGTCGTGCATTTCGCGCAGCACGGCGCGCGGTTCGGGCAATTTGGCGAGCCGCCGGTGGTGCGCGGCGTTGGCGGGGCGCAGGACAATCAGCGCGAGTGCATCGCCCTTGCCCTTGCCATCCAGCGACCAGTCCCATTGGCGCAGCAGCGCCTGTGCCGCCGCCAGATCGGGTTCCTTGCTTGTGTCGAGCGCCAATATCTGCGCCATCCATGTCGCCGAATAGCCGTCGCGGGCATAGCCGGTGTCATATTTGATCGCGCTGAGCCGCGCGGCGTCAATCTGTCCCGATGCCTCGAACAGGTCAACCGCGCGGCGGCCGCGGTTGGTCATGTCATCTTCGATGCCCATCAGCGGCGAAAAGCGTTTGGCATCCATCTCGTCGCCCGGGCCAGCGGCCAGCCAGGGGGTGTTGTTGGCGTTGATCAGATAGCCCGACGCGGGGTTGACCAGCATCGGCACCCGGTCAAACGGCAGCGCGCCCGGCCAGATCGCCTTGCTGGTGTCGCCGGGCAAGGTTTTGCGCCAGTCGAACCCCGGCGCGCGATCAGGGAACAGGCCGTTATAGACATAGGCGATGGTGCCGTCGGCGCCGGCGAACATGTAATTGAACGATGGCACGCCCTGTCCCGCCAGCGCACCGCGCCATTCGGTAAAGTTCCTTGCCTTGGTCTGGCGGAAAAATTGCGTCGCAACCTTGACCGAATCGATCCCGGCATAACGGATCGCGAACGCGCCCTTGGCGTTGACGATCACCGGGCCTTGCGCCGCGCGATAGACGGTTTTTGGTACCGGCAGGGTGAAGGGGCCGAATTTGACGCCCAGCCAGACGCGGCGCCGTTCGAGCGGCCGCCACTTGCCGTCGAGGCGGTACGCGGTGCCGTCGGCGTTCAAGGTCAGCTTGTATATGTCGATCAGGTCGGGGCGGTTGACCGTGTTGGTCCAGCCGATTGTCTTGTTATGCCCGACAAAGGGAAAGGGGCCGCCAGGAAAGCCGGCGCCAGCGAAATCCCAGCCGGTTTCGCTGTGGATGACCATTTCATACCAGGCGACATTTCCGGTCCACGGCTGGTGCGCGTTGGAAATCAGCCGCGTCGATCCATCGGTCATCCGCGACGGCGCGACGGCAAAGGCGTTTGATCCGTTCTGGCCGTCGCCCTGCAATATGTCGAACGCCAGCGCCGACGGGGCGAGCGCGGGGCCGCCCTCACGCGGCAGATCCTCGCCCGACGCCAGCTTCGCCAGCGTCGCGTCCAGCCCATAGAAAAAGGGCGCACGCATGACGAACCCGGCGACTGCATCCTCGCCGCGCACCGGGAACAGCTTGATCATCCGGACCTCGCCGGGGTGCTTTCGCGCATAATGGTTGAGGCCGGCGGCATAGGCTTCGTAAATGGCGCGGACGTCGGCGGGCATCGATGCATAGTCGCGGTCGACCGTCGTGCGCACGTCGAGCAGCGCGGCGACATAGTCCACCTGCGCGCCCGTGCTCCCGGACAGCGCCCCCATGCGTCCGCGCGTCATGGCGATCACCTCCTGCAAGGTCGCAAAATCATCCTCGGCATGGGCATAAGCGACGCCATAGGCGACATCGGCGTCGGTCTTGCCGAAGATATGCGGCACACCCCATGCATCGCGGGCAATTTTCACATCGTGCGGCAGATAAGGCTTCTCGACCGGCGCATGCGCGGTCAGCGGCTCCCACAGCATCAATGCAATCAGCGTGGCGCCAACGAAAATGCCGGTCCATTTCAAGGCGCGTTTGATCATGCCACTCTCCCCAGAGCCCGTCAGACCCAGACCGCCACCATGGCAAAGCGCCATCGTGCTGGCAATCGCGCTGGTGATCGGCCTGCCCGAACGCGCTTGTGGCATCCAGAAGTGTTCCGCAAAAACCGCATCGCCCCTTGTGTTGTAAAATGGCAACACTATCTCGGTGGAACGAAAGGGAATTGGCATGAACCTCGAATCGTTCACCGACCGGGCAAAGGGCTTTTTGCAATCGGCGCAGACCGTCGCCATCCGCCTGAACCATCAACGGATCGCGCCCGAACATCTGGCCAAGGCGCTGCTGGAGGACAGTCAGGGCATGGCGGCGGGGCTGATCAAGGCGGCTGGCGGCGATGCGAAGGGTGCGGCCGCAGGCATCGACGCGGCGCTGGCCAGGATTCCGGCGGTGTCGGGGTCGGGCGCGGCGGCGACGCCGGGGCTGGACAATGACGCGGTCCGCCTGCTCGATCAGGCCGAACAGCTGGCGACCAAGGCGGGCGACGGCTTTGTGACGGTCGAACGCATGCTGCTGGCGCTGGTGCTGGCGACGACGACGGAAGCGGGCAAGGCGCTGGCCGCCGCCGGGGTCAGGGCCGACGCGCTCAACACCGCGATCAATGATTTGCGCGGCGGGCGCAGCGCCGACAGTGCGACCAGCGAAGACCGTTATGACGCGCTCAAGAAATTCGCCCGCGACCTGACCGACGTTGCGCGCGCGGGCAAGCTCGACCCGGTCATCGGCCGCGACGAGGAAATTCGCCGCACCATCCAGATCCTCGCACGCCGAACCAAGAATAATCCGGTGCTGATCGGCGAACCCGGCGTCGGCAAGACCGCGATTGCCGAGGGGCTGGCGCTGCGCATCGCCAATGGCGACGTCCCCGACAGTTTGAAGGACCGCCGTCTTCTCTCGCTCGACATGGGGTCATTGATCGCGGGGGCCAAATATCGCGGCGAGTTTGAGGAACGGTTGAAAGGCGTGCTCGACGATGTGAAGGCAGCGGAAGGCGAGATCATCCTGTTCATCGACGAAATGCACACGCTGGTCGGCGCGGGCAAATCCGATGGCGCGATGGATGCGGCCAATCTGATCAAGCCGGCCTTGGCGCGGGGCGATCTGCATTGCGTGGGGGCCACCACCTTGGACGAATACCGCAAATATGTGGAAAAGGATGCGGCGCTGGCGCGGCGGTTTCAGCCGGTAATGGTGTCGGAACCCAATGTCGAGGACACGATTTCGATCCTGCGCGGCATCAAGGAAAAATACGAACTGCACCACGGCGTCCGCATTTCGGACAGTGCCCTGGTCGCTGCCGCCACCCTGTCGCATCGCTATATCACCGACCGCTTCCTGCCCGACAAGGCCATCGACCTGATGGATGAAGCGGCCAGCCGCCTGCGGATGGAGGTGGACAGCAAGCCCGAGGAGTTGGACCAGCTTGACCGCCAGATCCTGCAATTGCAGATCGAAGGCGAAGCGCTGAAGAAGGAAG
>JBEGPL010000256.1:0-6257 GCA_041181445.1 Pseudomonadota bacterium | reverse complement strand
CGCACGGCTCCCGCACGGCAGCAGCAGCGCGGCGCAAGCGGCGTCAGAGCCGCCGGTTTGCCGCCATCGGGATCGCGGCGCGCGCGCGGTCGCCGGCGCCGGGGTCGATTGTCACAAATTGCACGGCTGGTCCGGCATCGCCGGCATCGGCCAGCACCATGCCCCACGGGTCGATCCCCAGGCTGTGGCCATAGGTGGCGCGGCCGTCGGCATGTCGCCCGACTTGTGCCGCCGCGATCACATAGGCCTGCGCCTCGATGGCGCGCGCGCGCAGCAGCACATGCCAGTGCGCCTGTCCGGTCGGCACGGTAAAGGCGGCGGGGACAGCGATGACGTCGCAGCCTTTGTCGGCCAGCGCGCGATAAAGTTCGGCAAAACGCATGTCGAAACAGATGCTCATGCCGACGCGGCCAATGGGGGTGTCGACGGTCACCACCGCGTCGCCGGGGGCATAGGCCGCCGATTCGCGCCAGCTTTCGCCGCCCGGGATGTCGACGTCGAACAGATGGATCTTGTCATAGCGCGCCATGACGTCACCGCTGCTGTTGATCATATGGCTGCGGTTGACGCGGCGGCTGGGGTCGTTGGCGGCCAGAAAGGGGGTCGAGCCCGTGTGCAGCCACAGCCCGTGGCGCGCGGCCAGCGTGCGCAGCGCGTCCAGCAGCGGCGAATCGGCTTCGGCGGTGACATGCGCGGCTGATCGGCTGCGGTCCTTGTCCAGCAGGGCCGCCATCTCGGGTAGGAATGCGACCGCGGCACCCGCCGCCCGCGCCTGACCCAGCGCCGCGTCGATGGCGGCCAGATTTTCGCCCGGGTCCCAGTGGCTGGTCATTTGAACGATGGCGGCTGTTGACGTCATGGCGGCGGTTATGGCGGCGCGCGGTGGCCACGGCAAGCACCACCAAGTTTTCGTGCGGCCCGCGCGATGTTCAGTGGCGGGCAAGGTTGATTGGCGATAAGACAGAAGCATGACCATTGCCAGCCGTCCGCGCCTGCTGCGCGGCCTTCGCCTTTTGCCCATCCTGTCGCTGGTGTTCGCCGCGCCGGCGCTGTGGCCTGCCCACGCCGCCGACGAACCGGCGGTGCAGCCCGCGCCGCCCCCCGCTGCCGTGCCGATTGATCCGGCGCCATGGATTTATGCGGGCAGCGACATTCCGCGTGATGCCGGTTGGCAATTCGGCACCTTGCCCAACGGGCTGCGCTTTGCCGTGCGCAACAATGGCGTGCCGCCGGGGCAGGTGGCGATTCGCGTGCGGATCGACGCCGGGTCGCTGGTCGAGGAGGATAGCGAGCGCGGCTTTGCCCATTTGCTCGAACATCTGTCATTCCGCGGATCGATCTATATGGCCGACGGCGATGCCAAGCGCGTCTGGCAGCGTTTTGGTGCGACCTTTGGCAGCGATAACAATGCTGAAACGACGCCAACGCATACCGCGTACAAGCTCGACCTGCCCAATATCAGCGGCGCCAATCTGGACGAGGCGATGCAATATCTGTCGGGGATGATCCGCGCGCCGCGCATTACCGACACGACACTGGCCGCTGAACGTGGCGTCGTGCTGGCCGAATTGCGCGAATCGTCGGGACCGCAAGCGCGCGTGGGCGAGGCGATCAACGAACATTTATTCAGCGGCCAACGGTTGAGCGTGCGCGCACCGATTGGCACGATCGCGACGCTGGACGGCGCGCGCGCAGCGGCGGTGCAGGCGTTTCATGACCGCTGGTACCGTCCCGAAAATACGGTGGTCATCATTTCGGGCGACGGCAGCCCCGACAATTTTGCGGCGCTGGTCGCGCGCCACTTCGGCGACTGGACGGGCAAAGGCACGGCCGCCACGGCCCCCGATTTCGGCAAGCCCGATGCCGCCGCCGGACGTGCGCGCACGGTGGTCGAACCCGGCCAGCCGTTGGTCATGACGCTGGCGCGGCTGCGGCCCTATCAGTCGCGGATTGATACGATTGCCAATACCGAGCAGCTTTATCTGGATTTCATTGCGACCAGCCTGATCAACCGGCGGCTGGAAACGCGGGCGCGCAGCGGCGGCAGTTTTCTGGTCGCCAGCGCGCAACAGGAGGATGTCAGCCGCAGCGCCGACGTGACGACGCTGACCATCATCCCCGCTGGCGATGATTGGGCGGCGGCGCTGCGCGATGTGCGCGGCGTGATCGGCGATGCGGTCGCGCGCAAACCATCGCAGGCAGATATTGACCGCGAATTGAACGAGATGGAGGCCTTTCTTTTGAAAGAACTTCAAAATGCGCAGAACGAACCCGGCGCCCGGCTGGCCGATGATTTTGTCCAGTCGGTCGACCGGCATGAGGTGGTCACGACCCCGGCCGGACAGGTGAGCATGTTTGCCGGCGTGCGCAAGATCGCGACCCCCGACCGCATGTGGCAGGTGACAAAGCGCGTATTTGGGGCCGGTGTCGAACGGCTGGCCATCGCGTCGCCGACACCGATAGCTGGCGGCGAGCCCGGCCTGCTGGCGGCGCTCGATACCGCGGTCGCCGCCGACGCTTCGGCGCGGCTGACGCGGCGGACGGCATCAATTGCCGACCTGCCCAAATTGGGCAAACCTGGCACCATCACGGGCGAATCGCGCGTGCCCGGCCTGTTGGCGAGCCGCCTGCAATTGTCCAACGGGGTCACCGTGCTGGTGTCTGACAACGAGATTGAACCCGACAAGGTTCGCGTCAACGTCCGCTTTGGCAATGGATTTCGCGGCGTCGCGCCCACCGCCGACAGCCTGATCTGGACCGGCCAATATGCCGTGATCGCCAGCGGCATCGGGCGTTTTGGCCAGAATGAAATCGACCAGATGACCAACGGCCGCCAGATTCAACTGAATTTTGACATCGACGACGATGCGTATGAAATGTCGGCGGAGAGCAAGCCGGCGGATCTGGCCGACCAATTACGGTTGATGGCAACGAAAATTGCCAAACCCAATTGGGATCCGGCCCCTGTTGAACGGCTGAAAATTGGCATGTTGACCGGGCTTGAGGCGCGCGACGCAACGCCGGCGGCGATTTTGGATGCCGACCTGCAAGGCTGGTTGCGCGGCGGCGATCCGCGTTGGACCGCGCCCGACCGCAGCGCGATCATGGCGCTGACCCCCGCAAAATTCCGCGCATTTTGGGAACCGCAACTCGCCAATGGGCCAATCGAGGTTCAGATTTTCGGCGATCTGACGGGGATCGACTATCGCAAGGTCATTGCCCGCACCTTTGGTGCGTTGCCCGCGCGCAGTGGCGGCGCCGTGGCCGACGGCGGCACGCTGACCGGACTGGGGGCGGCCAATGCGCCGCGCGCGGTCTATCACAATGGCGATGCCAATCAGGCGGCGGCGCTGATCGCCTGGCCGACCGGTGGCGGGCTGGAAAGCATCGCCGAACCGCGCCAGCTGGACGTGCTGGCGGCTGTGTTCAACGACCGCCTGTTCGACAAGTTGCGCGCCGAACTGGGCGCAAGTTACAGTCCGATCGTGCAAAGTCAGTGGCCGACGGCATTCCCCAGCGGCGGCTATTTTCTGGTCGGCAGCATGGTAGCGCCCGCCGATGTCGACAAATTTTACGCGATAGCCGGCGCGATCACCGCCGACCTGGTTGCCAATCCGGTCAGCGACGACGAACTTGTCCGCGCGCGCAAGCCGATCAGTGAACAGATCACGCGCGCGTCGACCGGCAATGTGTTCTGGATGTATCTGCTGGAAGGCGCGACGCGCGACCCCCGCGTGGTGCGCGCCGCGCTCAGCCTGGAGGATGACACGGCGGGGGTGAGCGCGGGACAAGTGCAGGCGCTGGCGCAGCGTTATTTCACGGACGACCGCAAATGGCAGACAACGATCCTGCCAAAGCCGGCCGGTTCGCCGACGACGGCCGCGGAATAAGCGGCAGCGGTCCCGCGAGCGCCAGCCGTCAGGCGTGCGGTGATTGCTGTGTCCGGCGCAGCCGCGGTTCATGGTCCAGCGCGCCCTTGTCCATGATGTCGCGGCGCATACGTGCGCGCACGTCATGGATTGACGCGATCACCGGGCCCATCGCCACGCCCAGATCGGTCAGCACGGCTTCGGACAATTGCAGCGAGCTTTCCAGCGTTTCGGGCACCGCGTCGGTTGCGCCCGCGCGGTACAGTTCAGCCGCATGGTCGGCATCGCGCGCGCGCGTGATCAGCGGCAGTGCGGGGTATAAGGCGCGCAATTTGCGCGTCAGATGCACCTGCTGCACCGGATCATTCATGGTCAGAACGACGGCTTCGGCCAGGTCGAGCCGCAGCCGTTCGACCGTCGCCGCGCGGGCGACGTCGCCCAGCAAGACTTCATAACCGCCACGCCGGGCCGCGATGACGGCGTCGATGTCGGCCTCCACCGCGACATAATGGCGGCCATGCTCGCCCAGCAGGTCGGCGACGATCCGCCCGACACGGCCAAAGCCAAAGATGATGGTGTGCGGACGTTCGTCGGTGTCAAAGGCGGCGAGCCCGGGCATGGCGACGCGCATTTCGATGCGGCGGGCGACGTCGTGGCCGACGCGTGCCAAAATCGGGGTGATGGTCAGGCCGATGGCGGTGACCATCTGCCAGAATTGCGCCGTCGATTGCGCGATGATCCCCGCCTCCAGCGCGGCGGCAAGGACGATCAGCGTCGTTTCCGACGGGCTGGCCATCAGCACGCCGGTTTCGATTGCGGTGGCGCGGTGCGCGCCGTTGAAACGCAGCAGCGCGGCGGTGATGACGGCCTTGATCAGCAGCACGCCGCCGACCGCCGCCGCCAGTTCGGGTGCCTGTGCCATCACCGCGCGCAAGTCGATGCTCATCCCGACCGTGATCAGGAAGACGCCGAGCGCCAGTCCCTTGAACGGCGCGGTGATTGCCTCGACCTCGCCATGATATTCGGTTTCGGCGATCACCAGACCGGCCACCAGCGCGCCGACGATGGGTGACAGGCCCACCGCCGCCGTCGCCAGCGCGGCGACGATGACGACCAGCAACGACGCCGCCATGAACAGTTCGGGGTTCTTGGCCCGCGCCGCCTGGGCAAAGATGCGCGGCAACAGAAACCAGCCCGCCAGCGCGAGCGCGCCGACGACCAGCAAACCCTGCCATATGGTCGTGAACAGTCCCGACAGTGCGTCATCCTGAACATGCGGAGCGAGCGCGCCGAGCGCAAAGATGATCGGCACAATCGCCAGATCTTCGAACAACAGGATCGAAAAGGCCGACTGGCCCACCGGGCTCTTTGTGCCGACGATGGGCAGCACAATGGCGGTCGACGACAGGGCCAGCGCGATGCCCAGCCCGAATGCCGCCCCCGCGCCATAGCCGCCGATCGCCATCAGCGACAGGCCGAGTACCGCGCCGATGCCGATCAGCTGCGCCGCGCCGATGCCGAACACCAGCCGCCGCAGCGCCCACAAGCGCCGCATCGACAGGTCGAGCCCGATCGAAAAAAGCAGCAGGATGATGCCGAACTCGGCAAAGGGCTCGATGGCCGCGCGGTCGTTGATCGTGACATGTTCCAGCCACGGATATTGCCCCGCCAGCGCACCAAGCCCCGCCGGCCCAACCAGCACGCCGACCAGGATGAAGCCGATCACCGGGGTGATGCGAAAACGGGCGAACGCGGGAATGACCACACCCGCCGCGCCGAGCACGACGAGCGCATCGCCAAATCCGCCATTGGTAAAATCAAGCGCCATGGCTTGCTCATGCCGCAACTATGCGCGAATGTCAGCCCATGACGCATGATGTGGTGATCGCAGGTGGCGGCCCGGCGGGCATGATGGCGGGCATGTTGTTTGCGCGTGCGGGCGTGTCCACGCTGGTGCTGGAAAAGCATGGCGATTTCCTGCGCGATTTTCGCGGCGACACGGTGCACCCCTCGACCATGGAGATTTTAGCGCAACTCGGCATGCTGGACCGGTTCCTGTTGCGCCCGCACACGCGCATTTACGAAGCCCGCGGGACGATCAGCGGGCACGAAGTGGTGATTGGTGACCTTCGGCACCTGAACACCCCGGCGCCGTTTATCGCGATGATGCCGCAATGGGATTTTCTGGATTTCCTGCGCGACGAAGCCGCCGCGTTCCCGGCTTTTTCGGTGCGCATGGATGCCGAGGTGACAGGCTTTGCCGAATCCGGGGGACGCGTTACCGGCGTGACGCTGGCCGATGGCGCAACGGTGGCGGCGCGCAAGCTGGTCATTGCGGCCGACGGGCGCAGCTCGATTGTCCGGCGATCGGGGATGTTGCCGGTCACT
>JBEGPL010000255.1:0-3701 GCA_041181445.1 Pseudomonadota bacterium | reverse complement strand
CAATCGTCCAGGAAACTGTCGTTTCAAACTGGGTGAATGGCAAATAATAGGCAATTCCTTGTCGTGAGGCGGCTGCGGCGGTCGCCTTGCCGACCTCTAAGTGCGTTGCGCACCCTGACATCAGGCAGGAAGTGCTGACAATCAAGCCGACACATATTTTTTTCGACGCCAACATCGCACATGTCCCCCTCACTGCAACTACATGCGGGGACATCCATCACCGCTCCCAAACAGTCTGTAGCAATTCCCACATCCACCAATTTTTTTAGTCGCGCGCCATGCACGCGCACCCACCCCCTTGCCCTTGCCGAACATATATGGAACAGCATCATCCATGAGTCTGACCCACATCAAGGTGCGCGGGGCGCGCGAGCATAATTTGAAGGGCATCGATGTCGATCTGCCGCGCGACAGCCTGATCGTCATCACCGGCCTGTCGGGCAGCGGAAAATCCAGCCTGGCGTTCGACACGATTTATGCCGAGGGCCAGCGGCGCTACGTCGAATCGCTGTCGGCCTATGCCCGCCAGTTTCTGGAGATGATGCAGAAACCCGACGTCGAACATATCGACGGCCTGTCCCCCGCAATCAGCATCGAACAGAAAACGACCAGTCGCAATCCGCGCTCAACCGTGGCGACGGTGACCGAGATTTACGACTATATGCGCCTGCTCTGGGCGCGCGTCGGCATACCCTATTCGCCCGCGACCGGCCTGCCGATCACCGCGCAGACCGTCAGCCAGATGGTCGACCGGGTGATGGACCTGCCCGATGGCACGCGCGCCTATCTGCTCGCGCCGGTCGTACGCGGGCGCAAGGGCGAATATCGCAAGGAACTGCTCCAGTGGCAAAAGGACGGTTTCACCCGCGTCCGCATCGACGGCGAATTTTACGACATTGGCGAGGCACCCGCGCTCGACAAGAAATATAAGCACGACATCGAAGTCGTCGTCGACCGCATCGTCGTGCGTGACGGGCTGTCGGGACGGCTGGCTGACAGTTTTGAAACCGCGCTGAAACTGGCTGAGGGCTTAGCCTATGTCGACCTGGCCGATGGCGTGGTGCCCGGACGGGAAGCGGAAGACGCAGGCAGCGGCGCGATGAAAAACGTCGGCCTGCCGCCCAATCGCATCGTTTTCAGCGAGAAATTCGCCTGCCCCGTGTCGGGATTCACGATCAGCGAAATCGAACCGCGGCTATTTTCATTCAACGCACCGCAGGGCGCGTGCCCGGCGTGCGACGGGCTGGGCGAGAAAATGCTTTTCGACCCCGATCTGGTCGTGCCCAACCATGCGCTCAGCCTGAAAAAAGGCGCGGTGGTGCCATGGGCGCGCTCGAACCCCCCAAGCCCCTACTATATGCAAGTGCTCGCCAGCCTAGGCCGTGCCTATGGCTTTGCGCTCGACACGCCGTGGCAGGATTTGCCCGGCGAGGTTCATCTCGTGATCCTCTATGGCAGCGGCGGCGTGCCGGTCGAACTGACCTTTCAGGACGGGCGCAAAAGCTACACCGTCAAAAAAGCTTTTGAGGGCGTGATCGGCAACCTCAACCGCCGCATGCTGCAAACCGACAGCGCGTGGATGCGCGAGGAATTGAGCAAATATCAGACCGCGCAGCCATGCGAGACGTGCGGCGGCGCGCGGTTGAAACCCGAAGCGCTGTCGGTGCGCGTGTCGGAAAACACCATCAGCGATGCGGCGCAATTGTCGGTCGCCGACGCGCACCGCTGGTTCGGCGCGCTGAATGATCGGCTGACGCGCCAGCAGCAACAGATTGCCAAAGCCATCCTGAAGGAAATCAACGAACGGCTGGGGTTCCTCAACAATGTCGGGCTCGATTATCTGAACCTCAACCGCACGTCGGGGACGCTGTCGGGCGGCGAAAGCCAGCGTATCCGGCTGGCGTCGCAAATCGGCAGCGGGCTTTCGGGTGTGCTCTATGTGCTCGACGAACCCAGCATCGGGTTGCATCAGCGCGACAATGACCGGTTGCTCGAAACGCTGAAACGGCTGCGCGACCTGGGCAACACCGTCATCGTCGTCGAACATGACGAGGATGCGATCCGCCACGCCGATCATATCGTCGACATGGGGCCGGGCGCGGGCGCGCATGGCGGGCATATCGTTGCACAGGGCACGCTCGACGACATATTGGCCAGCGCCGACAGCCTGACCGCCGCCTATCTGACCGGGCGCAAAGCGATCCCGATCATGGCAAAGCGGCGCAAGGGCAATGGCAAGGCGCTGGTGCTGGCGGGGGCGCGGGCCAACAACCTCGCCAATGTCACCGCGCGCATTCCACTCGGCACTTTTTGCTGCATTACCGGCCTGTCAGGCAGCGGCAAATCCAGCCTGACCATCGACACACTTTATGCCGCCGCAGCGCGGACGCTCAACGGCGCGCGGATCGTCGCAGGGGCCCACGACAGTTTGAAAGGGCTGGAACATTGCGACAAGGTGATCGACATTGATCAGTCGCCCATCGGCCGCACGCCGCGCAGCAACCCCGCGACCTATACCGGTGCCTTTACCACAATTCGCGACTGGTTCGCCGGGCTGCCCGAGAGTCTGGCGCGCGGATACAAGCCGGGGCGGTTCAGTTTCAACGTCAAGGGCGGGCGCTGTGAAACCTGTTCCGGCGACGGGCTGATCAAGATCGAAATGCACTTCCTGCCCGACGTCTATGTGACGTGCGAGACGTGTCACGGCAAGCGGTACAATCGCGAAACGCTGGAAGTGAAGTTCAAGGGCCTCAGCATCGCCGACGTGCTCGACATGACGGTTGAGGATGCCGCCGATTTTTTCAAGGCCGTGCCGGGCATCCGCGACAAGATGGCGATGCTGTGCGAGGTCGGGCTGGGCTATATCAAGGTCGGGCAGCAAGCGACAACATTGTCGGGCGGCGAAGCACAACGGGTCAAGCTGGCCAAGGAATTGTCGCGGCGATCAACCGGCAAGACGCTGTATATCCTCGACGAACCCACCACCGGGTTGCACTTTGACGATGTCCGAAAATTGCTCGAAGTGCTCCACGCGCTGGTCGATCAGGGCAACAGCGTCGTCGTGATCGAACATAATCTGGACGTCATCAAAACCGCCGACTGGATCATCGACATGGGCCCCGAAGGCGGCGTCAAAGGCGGCGAGATTGTCGCCGAGGGGACGCCCGAAACCGTGGCGGCAAACCCGCGCAGTTACACTGGCGGTTACCTGAAGGCGATGCTGGCGGTGCAAAAGGACCGTGAGCGGACAAAAATGCTGGTGGAATAGCCGCCGCCGTCCCGGCGAAGGCGGGGACCGCCATCGCATCAACGCGCCGCTATTCCTGTGTCCCGCCGTCGGTTGTCACCGTCGGATTCGGCGTCAGCGCTTCGGCCGAAAGCAGCTTTTTCGCCGCCGCATCGCCGATCGCTTTTTCGAGCAGCGCAATTTGCGGACATGTTTTCGCGCACGCACGCCGCGCATCGGTCAGCCGCGTCTTGGCCAGTTCGACCGCGCCCTTTTGCACCATCGCCTCACCCTGCCCCGCAATCGCGGTGACATCATTAGGTTCGAGCACGAGTGCCTCGCGATAGAGTGCAATCGCCTTGCCGGGCAGCCCCTGCACCCGCGCTATCTGGGCCAGCGCGATGAACGCTGAACGGTTGCGCGGATCGACCGCGAGCGCGCTTTCGTAAAGGCCAACCGCGCCGTCCAGGTCGCC